>ONYN01000258.1 GCA_900322085.1 uncultured Eubacteriales bacterium
GGTATATCATAATCGTAGTGTATTGCAGCGATAGGCTCCGCCCTGGACTCCCACGCTCGCATTCGCTCGCTAATTATGCGCTGCGCTATGCTTTTTTCAAAATTGATTTCCCTGATTTTTTATGAAGCGAGATAATTCCATTACCTATAGATCGATTACCGGTTTCTGCACTCCGGATTTTCTTTCCGCAACAGAAGGAGCATGCAGCGTACGGACAAACAATATGGCAGAAACAATCCACATTACGGCTAGCGCACTGCCCATGATAAGATAAAGAACGCCAAGGTATGTTGCATTCATTGTAAATTCGCAATAAAAAGCAATTACAAGAGCAGCAGCACATAACACCCACGCCAGCAGAAGCTGTACAGAGAATCCCTTGGCTTTATAATGATTCACACATATGATTATAACCGCCGCAACAGCCAACACGATGCTTATGATCTGATCGACTCTGACAAAGCCAAGTGTAACCATAAACAGTGAGTCGCTTCGCATACTCTCCAAAAAAGCCTGGGATAAACCGTAAGTAAGCATAAAACTAAGCGTAGCACAGCCTTTAGGATAGGTTGCATTGTCACTGCGATACGTCCGCATAAAAAGAACCATTGACAAACCCGCAATTATCAGTGCGGCGATTCCTTCAAAAAAACCGACCCACAGCACCCACTCCTGTTCGGTCTCTGACCACTGTAAAAAGGGAAGCGAAAGATTGCCGTCGAATTTAACCTCAAAACCGGTATTTTCTCCTCCTGTCGCACTTGCAAACCGCCCTATAGCGATGGTCGATGATATCGCAGGAACTGCGGCATCAAGCATCTGAAGAAAATCATTGTGTTTTCTGGAACGAATGAGCAATATGATCAAAACACCCAAAAGAGCGCCGCTTAACGAGTAACCCCCGTCGCTCAATCGGAAGTACTCGGAAAAATCACCTGAAAATGACGCGCTGCTAAACCAGCAATAACTCATTCTCGAAAAAAACAAGGAAACCGGCATGACACACAATACCGTTGTCAATGAGTCACATAGATCTTTTTTCTGCAAACGTCGCAGCACACAATAAATGACAGCTGCAACAAGCAAACCACATCCCACAAAGAAACCGAACCAATATACTTCAAACAGTCCCAAGTCCAGAAATATAATATGATCATTCATAACAAAACCTCCCGGAATAGCCTCATGACCGATCGTCTTCGGGAATCGCCGTAGCAAAATAAAGAATGTCACTCATCGTTCTTTCTCCTCCGTCTGCAACAACATTGAAGATTTTATCATGAAAATACAAAACAGATGATTGACCGCCATCAAGATTATAAGCAACATAGCAATTTTTGTCAGCCATGATTTTGCCGAGATTAGCTACTGAAATACCCGGCGAATTCTTCATACGTCCGTTAACAGTACATACAAGATAGTGCAGATGACCAATCTGACCGATTGCTGTGCGAGGTTCCTTTCCGTAAGGTCCGCAGGAGAAGCTGCTGTGCCAGTTGGTGATGACATTGCCGTCGTTGACAATTACCGGTCCGAATGATAATGACTGATAAATCTTTTTATTTTTATAATAGCCTTCTTTAAATGCGTCACGGTCACTCTTCACGACAAAATCACCGTCGGAATCAATAAAAAGAACGTCGGCACCATATGGCTTTTCACGATACAGAGTACCGTTGCGGATAATCAGGCCATTGGTCCGGTAATTATAGAAATCTGCATTGATAGCAACAACCGCATTATTCAGACTTGCAATTTTGCTTGCGAAAAGACGTGTGTTTCCGA
The DNA here is from genome assembly GCA_900322085.1 of uncultured Eubacteriales bacterium. Taxonomy (GTDB): domain Bacteria; phylum Bacillota; class Clostridia; order Oscillospirales; family Acutalibacteraceae; genus RUG762. Next base: position 1,786 of record ONYN01000258.1, read on the forward strand.
ATTGTCCGCCCGCAAAAGCAGTACGAAGCTGGGTAGGATGAGCAATGGTAATTTCAGCAAAATTCGCAACGACAACAGACCCGGAAATATCCATTTTTTCACGCCAGCATTTTACAGAGATTGTCGGATCATTATAAGTATCCTCAGTGAAGCCCTCCGGATCAGGCATCGGAGCGGGAGACTGATCCATCGGAAGTGTATAGACTTTCGGCAAATTAAAGACCTGTTGGTTTATGTAATCGGTCATATTACTGCATCTCGTCTGAAAATCCGCCAGAAAATACCTGTCACCGTCCGTGGATCCGTTTTGTTTCAAATCCATGTATTTTCCGGATGAAACAGCAATCATTGCTCCGCCGCTCATTAACAGCAGAGCCATTATTTGCAGCAATATTTTTAATGATCTTTTCATGTTCAGCCTCCCGTTTCATTTAGTCAACGCAGTCCAAGGAGAGTATCGTACAACTCATCGGTCAAAACTACAC
>ONYN01000256.1 GCA_900322085.1 uncultured Eubacteriales bacterium
GCCAGAGGTTCTTGTCCTTGGAGTAATTGGTCTCTCTGTTTATCTTAAGAGGAATGTTATGCTGCTCGGCGTATTCAATTTCCTGTTCACGGCTCTTGAATTCCCATGTTCTCCAGGGAGCGATGATCTTCATCTGGGGAGCAAATCTCTTGATGGCAAGCTCAAAACGCACCTGATCGTTGCCCTTACCTGTGCAGCCGTGGCAGATGGCGTCGGCACCCTCCGCCAGAGCAATCTCAACGATTCTCTTGGCGATGATGGGACGTGCGAAGCTGGTGCCGAGAAGATACTTGTTCTCGTAAACAGCGTCAGCCTTCAGAGTGGGATATACATATTCCTCGACGAATTCCTTTTTGAGGTCCTCGATATAAAGCTTGCTTGCGCCGGTGGCAATTGCCTTTTCCTCAAGGCCGTCAAGTTCGGTGCCCTGTCCGACGTCGCCCGAAACGGCAATTACCTCGCAATTGTCATAATTTTCCTTAAGCCAGGGAATGATGATGGATGTGTCAAGTCCTCCCGAATAAGCAAGAACTACCTTTTTGATCTCAGACATGTTTGATTCCTCCGTGATAACTTATATTTGTTTGCGCCGTATCATTGTCATCGTGTTTATTATATCACAATGCCGCGGCAATTGCAATTACAAAATGATTATACGGCTTTTTGATGCATAAATCAAGTGCCAAAATGAATATTTATGCATTTTCTCTGTTTTTCGTACATTTGCAGAGAATTCGGTATTTGGCGGTGATATTTATATGCATTTTTTCGTAGATATGCCGATGTAACTAGCTTCCAGTAGAACAGTATTCTGTGTGTCATCCTGATAAGTCAGTTTTGTGCCACGTCATTTATGCATAAATATTCATAAAATACACAATAAATGTATAATAGAAAAAAATAAAAATCAGGCGGCGCCTCTGCCTTTTGAGTGGCAGGGTGCCGCCTGAATCACAATGGCGTTTTATGGTTGAAAATATCAGTCAGTGGCACCGGTATCCTTGAGCAGTGTAACCGTAATATCGAATTTGCTCGAAGGGCTGGTGGTAGTTGCGGGACGGTAGATGGTGAGAGTGACAGTATCGCCCGGCTTCTTTTCCGCCAGAATATCCTGGAGCTGCGACAAAGCGGTGATTCTCTTGCCGTCGCAATGAGTGATGATATCGTATCTCTGCGCCTTGCCGTTCATATCGGATTCGCTGCTGACGTCGTAGATCTGCAAGCCAGCGGGAATGCCCTGGCTCTCGTATGCGCTGGAAAGCTCTGTGCAGGTGATGCCAAGCTTGACTCTGCCTTCCACATAGCCGTATTGGATGAGATCAGAGACAATTTCTTTGACTGTGGAGGAAGGAATGGCAAAACCCATGCCCTCATAACCCGTAGCGGAAATCTTGGATGTATTGATCCCTATGACCTGACCGTACATATTGACAAGCGCACCGCCCGAATTGCCGGGGTTGATGGCAGCGTCGGTCTGAATGTAGCGCATGGCGCTGGTGGATTCGGTGTCGTCGGTGTCAATGATTCTGTCAACGCCCGAAACAATACCGAGTGTGACAGAGCCAGCGAACTGTCTGCCGCCGGGATTGCCTATCGCCACGACATAATCACCCAGCACAAGCTGGCTGCTGTCGCCAAGCTCGCACTCCGGAAGACCTGTGGCATCTATCTTGAGCACCGCGAGGTCAGAGCGCATATCATAGCCCACCACTTTTGCGGTGTATGTCGTTCCGTCGCTGGTAATGACCGAAACATCGTACTTGCTGCTGTCGCCAATAACGTGTGAATTGGTCACGATATATCCGTCGGAGCCTATGATAATGCCCGAGCCTTCGCCGCTGTTCTGGGACATATAGCTCAGATTGTCAACAGTCACAACGCTGACAATGGAGGGACGAACCTTTGCGGCTACCTGAGCAGGAGTCAGCAGATCGCCGGAACCTGTCACTGTGGTATCGGTTTTGGGGGTCTCCACCTCATTGAAGGCAAAGGCGCTGGCGCCGCTTCCGCTGCTTCCTGAACCAGAACCTGTGCCGGTGCTGTTTACTCCGGCGCGGAACAGCGCAAGCCCGCCGAAGCCGATCAAAGCGGTGGAGAGAATCACGGCCACTATGGCAACCGCCAGCTTGCCGCCGGATTTCTTCTGCTGTGTCTGCTGATACGGATACTGAACGCCCGATTGCTGAGTCTGCTGCATGGGAGCATAACCGTAGCCTGTGGTACCGGGGTTTGACGAACGGTACGCGTTTGCCTGATTTTGCTGAGTGCCGTTATAATTCTGCTGATTCATAGTTATTTCCTCTTTTCAAATATACTGTTTCTTACATTAACAATATAACCCTTTAAGGTGTTGATATTGTGATAGTTAAGTGATATTTGCAATAAGGGACCGTGAAAAAATAATATAAGTCAGAATATACAGATTATTTTTCAACAGTTCCTAAATCAGATGGATTCATCTTCACTCTGTTTTTTGGATTTCTGGGAGTTTCTCGACCCCTCGCTTGCCTCGGGCAGGGTGAATATGATGTTGCAGTAATTCCCCTCGGAGCCTTCGGCGCGGATCCTGCCGCCGTGAAGGGTGACAATGGTTTTGACGATGTACAGCCCCAGTCCGACGCCCTGACGGTCAAAGCTGCGGCTCTTATCGGTCTTGTAAAACCGCTCAAAGATATGCGACAGTTCCTCGGTGGAAACGCCTATGCCGCTGTTGGCGATGCTGACGGTGGCCACCTTATTCTGCACCGAAGCGGTGACGCGGATATATCCGCCCTCATTGGTAAATTTAACGGCATTGTCAAAGAGGTTGTACAACACCTGATGAATCAAATCGGCGTCTCCGTTTACAGTGATGATGTCAAGCCCGTCGAGTCCCTGAATGTCGATGTGCTTCTCCTCAATGCGATGCTCAAATGAGAGAAGCGCCTGAAATATCACCTCGGAGAGGTTGAATCTCTGTTTTTTGAGCTGCATGGCGCCGCTGTCTATCCTCGACAGATCAAGCATGGAACGAACCAGTCTCGCAAGCCGCCTGGTCTCATCGGAAATAATCCGCAGGTATTTGTCCTGCTGTTCATACGGAATGGTGCCGTCAAGCAGGCCGTTGACATATCCGGAAATATTGGTCATAGGCGTCTTGAGTTCGTGGGAAATATTGGCGATGAAGCTTCGGTTGATGGTTTCGCTTTCAGCGAGCTTTGCCCCCATTTCATTCAGAGCATCGGCAAGCTGACCCACCTCGTTTTCGCTTTTGAAGTCAATGCGTGCCGTGAAATCACCGTCGGAATACTTCCGAGCCGCCTTGACCATTTGCCGCAAGGGCTGAACCTGCTTGTACGTGAGCATGTAAACCATGCAGAAGGATATAATGGCCGCAATCAGCACAGCCGCCACGACAATTCGGGTAATATCGCTGCGAAAGTCGGAGATCGCTGAAGTGGATGAAGCCACAAACACAAAGCCCGCGATGTACTCTCTTTCCGTCTCGCCGCCCGCGACAAACGGGACCGCCACAATGTAGTGGCTCTGGTCATAAATACCGCCCAGCCGGTCGGTCACGCGGTATTCCCTCACCCTGGCGGCGGCGGAAATCACCGAGGATGAAATGGTGCTTTTCTGATGGCGGCACTTGAATTCCTCATCATCGGGGGTATTGGCGTGAAGGTATTCCTCCGAACAGATGACCGTATTGCCCTGGGCATCCACAATGAATATGTCCGCGCCGCAGCTTGAGCTTAATATGCCGAGTGTGGAACGCAGCTTTTCCTTGCCGGCGTCAGTAATGACATATTGAATGGTGGTATTCATGCTCACGTCGCTGCTGCGCAGCGGCACCGGAATGATGTAGGCATTCATTCCGTCGGCGACGATATGCGCATTGTCGGCGAGCTGCTGCTGCTTTTCGCTCTGCCACCGGTTGGCAATGAGCTGTGACATAATCAGACCGAATATGATCAGGCTGCAAATCAGTACAGAGGAAGTGACAAACAGATATTTGGTAAACAGCGAACGGGAAACGATGTGCTTTATCTCACTGCATATATCCGCAAGCCACTCCTTAAAGCTCCGTTTTTTGCGTTGCCCTCCGCTTTTTGGGGAGGCAGCGAAATTCCCGCCGAAATCGCCGCCTTTGATGTTGTCGTTGTCAAACTGCATAGCAGGTGATGGCTCCGTCACTCGACTATTTCACTTCAAATTTATAGCCTACGCCCCAGACGGTTTTGAGCGACCACTGATCGCTCACACCCTCCAGCTTTTCACGCAGGCGCTTGACGTGAACGTCAACAGTGCGGCTGTCGCCGTAATAATTGAAGCCCCATACCTCGTCGAGCAGCTGATCGCGGGAGAATACGCGGTTGGGATTGCTGGCCAGATGATAAATCAGTTCCATCTCTTTGGGCGGTGTGTCCACCTGAACGCCGTTGACCTTCAACTCGTAATTGTTGAGATTGATGGAAAGCTTGTCGAACGTGACAACCTTCTTCTCGTTGGGATCCTGCTTGCCGCTGCGGCGCAGAACGGCCTTGATGCGGGCGAGAACCTCCTTTGTCTCAAACGGCTTTACGACATAGTCGTCCGCACCAAGCTCAAGACCCAGCACCTTGTCAAAAGTCTCACCCTTTGCGGTGAGCATGATGATGGGGCATTGCGATTTCTTGCGGATTTCGCGGCATACCTGCCAGCCGTCAAGCTCGGGGAGCATGATGTCTAGCAGAATAATGTCGGGGCTTTCCTGCTCGAAACACTCCACGGCCTTGCGTCCGTCGTGTGCAAGCGCTACGGTGTAGCCCTCCTTCTCCGCGTAGAGCCTGAGAAGCTCGCAGATATTCTGATCGTCATCAACAATAAGTATTTTTCCTGTTTCCATTTGTTATTCCTGCCCTTCAAATTGAATTTTTAAATACTTTTATAATAACAGGTCGTATATTATACAAAAATACATTCCCTATCAAATTATTATATACCAATTTTTTGTGAATTGATTGATTTTTTATTAATATCCCAGTGTTTTTTTGTTTCGGCGTGCTGTCGCAGCATTACAGTATTGCAATATTACGGAACCCAAAAAACATGCCTGTAATAATTTAACCATACTTTTATCATATTATCAAGTGATTCATCCGTAAAAAAATGAATAATCCGCCGATTTTCGTCAACAATTTTTGCGATATGCATGACAGCGGGGGAATGGTACATTGAATAACAGTCAAAACAGAAAATACGGCATAAGGCATGATCCTCCGGCACTGACACAAAAGGTGCCGAAAAAATATCCCTGGCTCAGCGAGGACAGGCATTGCGACGTCTGTGTAGTCGGCGGAGGTCTGACCGGTGCGCTCTGCGCACTTGCGGCGGCGGAATCAGAGCGCAGCGTTGTGCTTGTCACCTCCGGAGAAATCGGATTCGGGCAGACGGCTTACATGCCGGGCAGTGCGTCATCCGATGGCGGACGAACCCTCACGGAACTCGATAAGGTGATGAGCATGGATGACGCCCTGACTCTTTACACTCTCGGCTTTGAGGCGCTCGACGATCTGCAAAATCTCTGCGGAAGGCTGGACGGCAACATAAGCGCAAAATCGGCAGGTATTTCCACCGGCTTTGAACGCCGCGATTCCGTGCTCTTCACCCGCGACTCAACCGAGCTGGAATTGCTCGAAAGGGAATTCATCGCCCGCAGCAAAAAATGTCCCGACTGCACCTTCATCACACGAAAAACCGCCGCCAACACCTTTGCATTCGACATGTACGGCGGCATTCTCACCAAACAGGGAGGCGCGGCGCTTGACCCCTACCTTCTCACACATTTGTGTCTGATGAAGTCGGAGGAACTTGGCGCGGAGATATTTGAGCACACCGAGGCATCGGATATCGAAACGCCCAGAAATGACGACGGCTGCGTCATCATCAACACATCCACACACCGCACGATCTACGCCGACAGGCTGATATTCGCCGCCGGCGGCGAGGGAATCCGTGCCATGATAGGGCGCGGACGCAGATACCGCACATTGACGGCTATTTACGGACCATCCGGACCAACCGACACCCAGGCCGGTTGGTCGGGCAAATGTCTGCTTCGCACATTCGGCAGACCCGTCACCGACTTTGTCATCCGACCCGACGGCAGCATCGCCGCGAGCGCGACATTCGGGCGCGGCATAACGGAATACATCCCCCTCATCGGGAACGGCGATCTGCTCAGATATGATACGCTGAAAGAGAAAATCCGTCATTTGGTCCCCGGAGAAAATGACGCGGATATCAGATATGAATATTCACTCGGACATTTCGGGACAAGCGACGGATTGCCGGTCATCGGCGTACACGGGCATTACAAAAACTGTATATTCGCCCTGTGCGGCGGCGGGATGTCTCCTGTTTATTCTCAGATAGCCGCAAAAGCCGTGAACGCCATTCTTAACGAAAACTCCGCTCAGAATATCAACCTGTTCGACCCCATGAGATTTTTTTAAATTCTACAGAGGGGCAAATGCAACAGATCTACCCATCAAAATTGATTTCCTTGTTCTTCCGGATATATCCATTGCACCGCTTAAAAAATGTTTACAGATTACTATGGAAATTCAGATAATTAAGTGCTATAATAGTTTTAATAATTTTAATAATCCGAAAAGGAAGGTTGGCAGATTTAATGAATTTATCACGTTTTAAAAGAAAGGCCGCTTTGCTGCTTACGCTGGCATATGCTTCGGTTTACCTGACCTGCCCGCTCGAAGGCGCCGCAACTGTTTTTGCGTCCGGCAGCAGTTCCGATTCATCTCAGGTCAATGTCTACGCAGCTTCCTCTCCGACTGTGACACTTCATCCCCAGAGCATAACCGCCTATTCGGGCAAAAGCGTGAAATTCAGCGTCAAAGCCCAAGGCAGCGGTACCTTGCGTTACCAGTGGTATTATAAAAAGGACGGCGCTTCCGACTGGTCGCTCTGGAAGGGGCATACCACTGCCACTACATATGCCGACGTCAATTCCTCGTGGAATATGATGCAGGTGCGTTGCAAGGTGTCCGACTCATCCGGCAGCACCTATTCCAATGCCGCCGTCATTAAGGTGGATCAGCCGCTCGTGATTCTCACCCAGCCCAAAAACGTCACCGTCAAGGTAAATGACTCTGTGAAATTCAGTGTAACCGCGCAGGGCAAGGGACAGCTCAAATATCAGTGGTATTACAAAAAGGATGGCGCTTCCGACTGGTCCGTATGGAAGGGACGCACTTCAGCTTCCACCACAGCCAAGGCCAATTCCACATGGAACAGAATGAGCGTTCGCTGCAAGGTATCGGATGACGCAGGCAGTACCTACTCCTCCGCCGCCGTCATCACAGTCAATCAGCCGCTTACCATCGTCACCCAGCCCCAAAGCGTTTCCGCCAAGGAAAACAGCAGCGTAAAATTCACCGTACAGGCGCAGGGCAAAGGGCAGCTCAAATATCAGTGGTATTACATGAAATCCGGCGCTTCCACCTGGTCGGTATGGAAGGGTCACACCTCCGCTTCCACCTCAGGCAAAGCGAATGTCTCATGGAATCTCATGAAGGTGCGCTGCAAGGTGTCGGACGATTCTGGCAAGAGCGTCTATTCCTCCGCCGCTGTAGTGAATATAGAACTGCCGCTCCGCATTACCACCCAGCCCAAGAACGTCACCGTCAAACCCAACGGCAAAGTTACATTCAGCGTCAAGGCCAGCGGCACGGGAACGCTCAAATATCAGTGGTATTACAAAAAAGACGGGGCAACAGACTGGTCGGTCTGGAGCGGACGCACCTCCGCTTCCCTGGAAGCCACAGCCAATGCCACATGGAACATGATGCAGGTATATTGCAAGGTATCCGACGCTTCGGGCAGTGTTGATTCATCTGTCGCCGTCATTACGGTGGATCAGCCTCTGACCGTCCTCACCCAGCCGAAAAACATAACGGTTAAATCCGGAAGTGACGCGGAGTTCAGCGTCACCGCGCGGGGCAAAGGCACATTGAAATATCAGTGGTACTACAAAAAAGACGGCCAAAGCCAATGGACTGCATGGAGCGGTTATACCACCGCGTCCATCAGCGCCGAAGCCGCCTCCGATTGGAACATGATGCAGGTCCGCTGCAAGATATCCGACGCATCTGGCAGCAGCATTTACTCATCCGCTGCCGTAGTAACCGTCAATCAGCCTCTTGTCGTGGTCACCCAGCCGCAGGATACAAATGCCAAAACAAATCAGACAGTCAATATTACCGTAAAGGCACAGGGTACCGGCGCCATTCAATATCAATGGTATTACAAAAAACTCGGCGCTTCCGACTGGTCGGTCTGGAAGTCGCAGACCAAAGCCACTGTCAATGCCGTTGCAAATGACTCGTGGAACGGCATGCAGGTATATTGCAAAATCAAAGACGCTTCCGGAGCAAGCGTCAACTCCAAAACCGCCTCCATCTGGATTACCGGCAAGCTGAAGATAACCTCACAGCCCTCCGGAGTCATAGTAAAAATCGGAGACACCGCAGTATTCAAAGTCGAAGCGACATGCGAAAACAGCTTAAGTTATCAGTGGTATTACAAAAAAGCGGGACGCAAAGAGTGGACACTTTGGAGCGGAAAGACCACACCGCAGGTATCCGGCGTTGCCGACTGCACGTGGCACGGAATGCAGGTTTACTGCAAAATCACTGACAGCAAGAACAATTCTCTTGACAGCAAAACCGCCTATGCATTGATCACCAAGCAGAGCAGCAAGCGATATTTTACCCGCAGCATTACCGTCCGGAAGAACAGCACCAAGGTTTACAGCGGTGTCGGAACTGACACGTCAGTCATAGGCACGGTATCCGCCAACAGCACATACGTCGCACTGGAATGGGACAGCGATTCAAACGACACCACATGGTACTGCTTCAGCTACAACGGAGGCACAGCCTGGGTTCCCCGTACCAGCGTCAAGGTAACGGATGATTACACCCAGATTCCTGACCGCAAGTTCAACGACGGCGGAATTCCAATGATATATCTCTCTCCGTCACGTCAGACCGCCAACTCATATGCCGTCGGAAACACGACCGAGCAGGCCCAGATGTACCGTGTGGCGGAAGCATTGAAAAAAATACTGGAGGATGAATATTACTGCATGGTATATATTCCTCCGGTAAGCCTGAAACTTGGTCTTAAGAATCGCGCTTACGACGCTTATATCAGAGATTCGGACGTGTATCTGGCGATACACAGCAACTCCAATCCCAACGGCTACAAGATGCACGGCGCAACAGGATACTACTCTCCCAACTGCAATCAGAGCAAGGTTCTGGCCCAGAATATTATCAATGAGATGGCCAAAGTTGAGTTCAAAAAATCCAATGTAAAAGACAAAATGATCAACGGAATGACCTCATTTGATAATACGGGCTACGGCGAAGTCCGCGATCCCTCCTATTATGGAATGATAGGCGTGCTTGCCGAGGTAGAGTACCATCACTACAATGAGCCTGCGAAGTGGATTATCAATAATCCCGACAAGATCGCCCGCGCTCTCGCAAATTCGTTGGAGTCTACGCTGGGAATGCAGAAGAAATAATGGATTAACGTAATCCAACAATCAAACAAAACCGACCGCTTATGTGAAGCATGAAGCAAAGGCTCTCATAAGCGGTCGGTCATTTTTTATTTGATTTTGAAATCGGTCACAACCCAGTCATAATTTTTAATGCTGTATTCGGTGGCACAGAAGGGACAGTGTTTTTCCTTGGTGGCGTCAAAGCTGCCGCCGCAATTCCTGCACCGTATAGCCTTTACGTTGAAGCCGTGATCCTCCGGCGCAGACGCGCTTCTGCACACCGTCATACTGAATTTTTTATTGCCACGGTTCATTTTTCCGTCAGTGCAGGAAACAACGTCCATATAGACGTCAAGACGAATATACAGATATCCGCCATCTTCCACGCATTTCCTGACATCAATATAGCCGTTGTAGCTCATATCAATGATATCAGAGAGATTGTCGGCAATGGTTTTTCCACAATACAGTGCGCAATTGTCAATATCTTCGCTGTACACGATAATACTCAGTATGGAAATCAGCTTGCCGATGAAGCGGTCACTCGAAAAGTCGGGCGAATAACGGCGCATGAAATTTGGCAGACGTCTCTTTGCCGTTCCGTATTTGATGATGGTAGGAATGGAGCCAATGGCGCGGACAATCACCTCGAAGAAAATGGAAAAGACGCCCACGACATACCCCAAAAAAGCGCCGCAAGCAGCAGCTATGGCTGCGTAAAACAACCAGCCTAAACCTGAGAGAATTCCATATGAAGCAAGCCCCGCCGAAATATCTTTGAAATTGTAGACAAGACCAAACGCCGCCATCACGATCGCTCCGACAAAGGCAAAAGGCTTGAGTCTTTTGAGGAGTTCCTGCGCCGCCGGAAGTGTGTAATAATTGACCACCTTTGGATAAAGGTCATCGGCAATAAAGCGCGTGCCGCAGAATTGGCAGCCTTCCGTGAGATTGCCGAGGGTGGTCGCTCCGCCGCAGTTGGGACAGGAATAAGGCGCGTCCGGCTGTTGCGCCCTGTTCCAGACGATATAGGAGTAGAATATTTCCTTTTTGTTGAATGATTTTTTTACACTTCCGCCGACAGAAAAATCCCTCTTTGTATTCACATAGGTAAACGGGAGCCGCGTAACATATCGGGCGTCAGAATCCATTTTCCACGAAACACCGGATACCATAGGATCATCAGGCTTATAGATAACTCTGCACGTCACGCCCTTTGCCTTGAGCCGCTTTCCTTGCAGCATGCGGGAATACTTGAGGTCGGCGGCAAACAGCTTCGGCACGTCCTCGGAATCAACCGGAGAAGCGTTGAGTTGGGTGATGAAGTTGTGATTCATTTTCTTTGCCAGCTGGTCCATAGCGTCCGACTGCGGAAATTGAAATAGTGCCATTTTTATAGCCTCCTTTTTTGTGTATGATGTATTATAGGAATTTTTCCATAATGATTTCGTCACCGTCTGATTCACCGGTGTGATAAAATCCCAGCTTTTGATATAATTTCCTTGCGGCGGTATTTCCCTCCACATAGCACAACACGGCCTTGCTGAATTTTCCGTCCGCCTTCATCAAGTCAAGTATCTGACCGGCAGCTTCAAAGCCGTACCCTTTTCCCTGGTATCTTTCATCAATAAAAAGTTGGCTAAAATCGTACGCCTGCAGCTCGTCAAGGTCGTAATACAATGCCATTCCGACAGGAAATTCTTCCGAATAAATCACAAGCGCTCTGCTCCGTTGTTCACGGTAAGCCCAAGCGCGAGCCAGAATTCCCGCGCTGTCTGAAACAAATTGGCGCTGTTCGTCTTTAACTTTAAGCCCTAGTCTCCAGTTTTCGGGCGTAATCTGTTCCAGATGAATCATTGCTTTATTTTCCCTCCTCTGATAAACAAAAAAAGCTGATCGCCATGCGGTCAGCTAATTTTCAAATGGTACACTCAAAACTGAACAAAGGGGAAGGAAGGAAGAAAGGGGTCAAATCGCAACGAGCCAATCCAAAGAAATTTGGACAAGCCCTCGACCTATTAGTACTGCCAAGCTGAACGCCTCACGGCGCTTACACATGCAGCCTATCTACCTTGTAGTCTACAAGGGGTCTTACTAGATGATTCTATGGGATATCTTATCTTGGAGTCGGCTTCACGCTTAGATGCTTTCAGCGTTTATCCGATCCGCACATAGCTGCCCGGCTGTGCCACTGGCGTGACAACC
>ONYN01000255.1 GCA_900322085.1 uncultured Eubacteriales bacterium
GAAGGATGTGCAGCGCAGACTGCTGGAATCCGAAGGCGTTGAAGTCAGCGATGATGATACGGTTGATCTTTCGGTTTACCTGTGGGATGGATTTATATGATAAGGTCAGTCGCAACCTCCTGACCTTGTCCGGCATTTGACCGGGCGACTAATCAAAATACGGAGTGATTTACAAATGAACAACAAAAGCAAGCTCATACCTTTGGTACAGGGCGGAATGATCGCAGCCCTGTACACGGTGACAACCGTCCTTCTGGCGCCAATTTCATTCGGACCGGTGCAATTCCGTGCATCTGAAGCTCTCACGGTTATGCCGCTTTTTACGTTATCGTCCATACCGGGTCTGACGGTAGGCTGCATTATTTCAAATGCCATCGGAGTTGCCTCCGGCGCCAATATAGCCGGTTGGCTGGATGTTTTACTCGGAAGCCTTGCCACTCTGCTGGCAGCCATTTGCACTCGCATGCTGCGCAAGGTTGAATGGTGGGGAATTCCCTTTCTTTCTCTGCTGCCTCCGGTCATCTTCAACGCGTTGATTGTCGGCGGTGAGCTTGCTGTGGTTTACGGACCGTCATCCATGTTCTGGCTGTATGCTCTTGAGGTCGGAGCGGGTGAGCTTGGCGTAATACTGGTGCTTGGCATACCGCTTATCATTGCCCTGAGAAAAACCAAATTCTTTGCTAACGGTAAGACAAGACTGGAAAGATGATCTCGGATATTAATTTCCAATGATTCTTCCATTCTTCATTAGCCATTTGCAGAAATAAAAAAGCCTTTGCAGCTTGTCATTTCGCAGTAAGGTTGCGCTGCGATATTGGCTGCAAAGGTTTTATAATTATTCCAATTTGTATTTTGTTATATAAAAATAACTGATCGTAAAAATACATTGTCGATCAATTAACTACCTTCAAATCATTCTTAATGACTGTGTTTCCGTCCATTGCACAAAAAATGTAGTATTCGCCGGGTTCCTTTGGCGCTGTGAAATCGGCATTAATCATGCGGTAATAGAAGGAATCCTTGTTTTCGGGATTGGTATATACACCGGGCTTTTTGAATTCGCTGATAAAATTGTTGTTCTTGTCAGTGATGTAGATGGTCAGATCCACTTTGTCAGATGAATCTGATGCTCCGTTGATGATCATGGAAGCTCTATACGGCTGTTCAAAGGTCAGTGTCTTAACGGAATTCACCCTCATGGAATCATCGGAGTCAGAAGCACATATTGCAAATCGTATAATATTTAAATTATTATACCCTCTGGAATATTTTTGCGTAACAAACGTCGATTTTCCCACAGTAAAATACTTTGTGACCGGCATTACACATACCGTGTAATTGACCTCGGAGAGCAGATTGCCAACTGTACACCGGCTTTCAGCCCCCTTTGCTATGGTAACGCTTTCTGATACTGCGTGTCTTTTACCGTCCTTGTCAATGGCGTATGCGACTACGGAAAAACCGTTGTCGATTCCGTCGTATGTCCATGTGACCTGAGCCGAATTATTCTGAATATTTGTAACCTCCACACTTGTCACATGGCAGAATGGCGATGTGCTGCAAACAAGCGAAACCGGCGTGTGTTCTCCGCGTTCATCCACAGGGGAAACCTGTGCGTCGTAGTCGGTATATGGTGCCAGACCGTGAATCGCTGCGAAAGGACTGGCGGTGCGGAATTCGGTGTATTCATTGCGGCTGCACGGCTTGTATCTCACCACAAATTCGCTTGCCGCGCCGGAGCTGTTCCACGAAAGAAGCACAGAGGAATCAGTAGCTCCTATCTGCTTAAAATCGGATATTTCCGGCGCTGCCGCAGCGTTGTTTGAATTAAAAATATGAATGAATAAAAACACCAGACACACCGACGCCGCAGCTCCCGCCAGAATCATCAATAATGTGATTCTGTTCAGTTTTTTTTCGCGTTCCGAAATTGTGATATTGCTATCATTCAACATTAAAAATTCCGTCCTGTTATAAATTTAATAAAAATAACAATATGACTAATCGTTGGAGGAGAATTCTTCAGAGGAAACGCTGTCGCTCTCTGTGGGTTCTTCCAGATCAATGGCGGCGCCGGATTCAACGGCGGCTGCGTCGGACACCGCACTGTTCATATTGCGGAATACTTTATCCTCGGTCAGGTTCCATCTGATGCAGGGGCTTTCATCGTCCTTATTTACAACGAATGCCATCCATGTGATCACTTCGTCACCCTTTGTGACCAGATTCAGTTTATTTGCGTAGCGAATATCCTCCAGATACTCATATTCCGCCGAGAAGGCGCTGACGGTTTTAGAGGGATAGGCTACCGGATATCCTTTGGGCAATGTGACAATGGCTTCCTCGCCCTGATCGGTGATCTTGATTTTGATTTTGATCAGATAAATGTCGTCTTCGTCATAGAGATCAGGGAGTGTGGCTCCTTCGAGCAGCTTAACGGCGGCCTCTCCGCGATAAGATTCCAGCATGGATACCTCATATTCGGTATCAACCTCTCCTGCCGAAAAGCTGTAGAGTGTTTCCTTGAATTGAATCGGCGTGTTCAGACCCGCCGGAGAATCCGAAGTGTAGTTGTCGTCGCTGTTGTAATATTCCTTGAAGAATTC
>ONYN01000259.1 GCA_900322085.1 uncultured Eubacteriales bacterium
CCGGGCCAGATTGGTGGGAACAACAGGGCTCGAACCTGTGACCCTCTGCTTGTAAGGCAGATGCTCTCCCAGCTGAGCTATGCTCCCGAAGCCATCATGCAAGCAGATCGGGCTGTGGGTAAGCAGTGATTTTTCCCCGCTCGACAGCCGTTCGCTCTCAGTGACGTGTTATATATTACACTATCCATCTGCAAATGTCAAGTTATTTTTTTATTTTTTTTGAAAATTTTTTCATTTTAACCCTGATTGGCCGGATTCATCTGTCAATGACGATGTTTTGCCATTGGCGCTTAACGCCTCCCGTAAACATTATATTCGGAAGCACAAAAAAAGTACCGGTCTCATCGGATTTTGATCCATCCAACCGACCGATACTTCCTTTTTATTTTGCTGTGCTCTTGGCGGCTTTCTTCTTGGCGGCAACCGCTTTTTCGATCGCGGTCCATGTCTTGCTGCCGATCTTGCCGTCAGCCGTGAGGCCTTTGCTCTTCTGGAACTGTTTGGCCACCTTGGCGGTAGCGCTGTCGTACTTGGAATTGACGTTTACAGTGTAGCCGAGATATTTCAGGCATGTCTGCATATAAAGCACATCTTTACCTGTGAGAACCTTCTTGCCCTTTGTATAGGAAAGTGTCTTGCTGAACTTTACCTTGACACTGTCGGGATCGACGGCAGCTGTCGTATTGGTCGTATTGGTAGTATTGCTAGTATTGGTAGTCGTTGCCACTGTAGCCGTTTTAGCCGCTGTCGTTGTGGCAGTCGTGGAAGCGGATGCCGTATCTGCCTTTGCCGCTGCGGAACCGGAGGAAGAAGCGCTCTTTGTTCCGTAAAGCGACTCGTAATACTTGTCGGTAGGCTGCACCACATGGCAGATATAACGTCTTCTGCCGGTGGTCTGCGCCTTATTGAGCTCATCCCATGTGGACTTGGTCACTCTGACCAGACCTCTGCCGTCGGCATTGCCTTCGATGTATGTAACGGTTTCCTCATTGTAGCCGAGTATGACAAAGGAGTGCGCGACTGACGGGCTGTAGGAGTAATTCTTGTTACCTGTGGTGCGGACATACGCGCCAACTCTTACGCCGGCCTTGACAAACTGCTTATAGGAAAATGTGGCGCCGCCTTTGATGACAACCTTGCTGTTCTTGAGCGAACCCGCTCTGCCGACCCACTCATTGTAAAGGGTGTTGTACACAGCGTTTGCATAGATGTAGCACTGCCAGCCGTTGTTGGAGGTGCCTGTGGCATTGCCCTTGATGTAGTAATGATTCCTGCCGGTGAGCTTGGAGCAGCCAAGAGGAGCCTTGACGCTCTTGGTGAAGCTGCTGCTGGTGTAAAGACCGATGTTGCCCTCAAATACCTGTGTCAGCTTCTTGGCAAGCTCCGGAGAGGATGTATATTCATATGCGTCCATCTTCTTATATTCCTTGACATAGGAGGAAGCGTACACCTGTGTGAATTCATAGCAAGGCACCGCTGCTGTCATGGTCGATAAAATAAGAACGAGTGCCGCAACTTTCTTTTTGAAACTTTTCATTTTGATTCCCTCTCTTAATCTGAGTGATTCGTCAGCATGTACAATCAGTTACATTGTTTTACTGACATTCTCACGAATTAGTAACAGTCGGTTACAAAAATCCGGCTGTATGGTTTCAGGTCGGTAACAAAGGTTACAAAAGATTAACATCATTATAACCTAAGACTTCCAAATAATCAAACCATTTACAGCGATTTCGGGCTGTTGTACAATTTTTGAACCTTCTTGCCGAAGGTTTTGTATATTGAGAATAGAATCAAGACGCATATTTTCACTAAAAAACCGATATTTCTTTTATTTTGTTACTTTTATTTGTAACAATCACTTGTCACACAATTTTATTTGTTATCGTTTCATGATTTATTTGTGATTATAATTGAATTATCATTCTCTAAGTCACAAAACAAGACAATTAATCGCGTTAAAAGCTTCATTTTTATCATATAAACTATAATTTTTCCCTGTTTCTGTTGATTTTTGCGATAAAATTAATATTATTTCTCTTGAAGAAAATGCCCCTGTCCATTATAATGTAATAGAATAAATTCATGGAGCAACGACCGTTGATATGAAAAATATGAAAAATAAGAAAAAAACAAAAAATACATTTGTAATGAAAATAACAGGACACTTCTTAAAAATCACCTCTCTGCTGCTTGCCCTGACCATGCTGCTGCCTTCGCTGACCTCATGCCGCACCGACGACGGCACCGACAAGGCCATCAGCTATTCGCTCACCGATGAGCCGAAAAATCTCGACCCACAGATGGCTTCGGACAACAATTCCCTGCTCGTCATACGCAATCTCTTTGAGGGACTCACCCGCTTCGACCAGAACGGCAGCATTATTCCCGGCGTTGCGGAGGACTGGAGCAGCAACGCGGAATTCACCGAATACACCTTCCGCCTGCGAAAGAACGCTGTTTGGTCAAACGGCACCCCCGTCACGGCGCACGATTTTGTATTCGCGTGGAGGCGGGCGCTCGATCCGGACACCAAATCCACCACCTGCTCGGCACTCTTCCCCATCAAAAACGCCCGCGCGGTCAACAGCGGCGAGGCAAAGACCGATTCGCTGGGCGTCACCGTCATCGACGATTACACCCTCAAGGTGTCGATGGAATATTCCTACGCCGAATTCGTACTGCAAACGCCAAACGCCGTATTCATGCCCTGCAATGAGGAATTCTTCCTCACCACCAAGGGTCACTACGGGCTGGACGACGAATACATCATCAGCAACGGTCCCTTCATGCTCGCCAAAAACGGCTGGAATCACGACAACTACGTGCGCACGCTGCGCAACGAAAATTACGTCGGGTACAACAAGGTATGTCCCCGCGTGCTGTATTTCGGCATACGCGACGCCGACACCGACTACTTCCAGCTGCTTGAAAACGAGACAGTCGAATCGGCTGTCATCGAGACCGAAAACATCAGCAAGCTGGAAGGCACCGAC
The DNA here is from genome assembly GCA_900322085.1 of uncultured Eubacteriales bacterium. GTDB lineage: Bacteria > Bacillota > Clostridia > Oscillospirales > Acutalibacteraceae > RUG762. The sequence continues at coordinate 2,997 of ONYN01000259.1, forward strand.
TACAAATATACCACCGTCACCGACACCACATGGGGTTTCCTCTTTAACGTACAGAAGCCCGGGCTGGAACTGACCACTGTGCGCCGGTCGTTGATGGCATGCGTCACAGATGAGGCATGCACCGGCAAAGACGGCCAAAGCCTCATTCCCTACGGCTTTGAAACGGCCAACGACATCATTCCTCCCTCCACCCACATCAACGGACAGCTCTATCGGGAGCTTGCCGGAGGCGGCTTCAAGGAGACGTACAGCACCGAGACAGCTCGTTCGGATATGAACAAGGCACTTGCCTCCATCGACCTGAAGCGAATGCCCAATATCACCCTGATCTGTCCCGACAACGAGCAGATCATCGAGCTTATGCACAGCATCATGCGTTCGTGGCAGGAGCATTTGTATGTCTATGTCAATATAGAGCCGCTCGAAATGAGTATTCTGCAATACCGCATCAATCTGGGCAATTATCAGATTGCCTTCTACCCCATCGCCCCCACCAAGGACGATCCGCTCAACACCCTCAACCGCTTCACATCGGATTATCCCTCCAACCCGGCCTTCATGAATCACCCCGCATACGACAAGCTGGTTCAGAAGGCTTCCGCCCGAAGCAACACCGAGGACGTTCTTGCGGCTATGGCGGCAGCGGAAAAATATCTCAACACATATGTAATTTTTTACCCGGTATATTATGAAGTGACCTATTTTGTCATGCGTTCTACGGTATCGGGAATCTATTTTTCTCCATTTGACGGCGCCGCTGATTTTGTCAACTGCAAGTATGTGGAGTAAAGCAACCAATTAATACGGAGGCAGGAGAATGAAACCCGAATTTTTCCGCACCATGCGCGGCCGCCTTTTATATGAGGGGCTGTGCGAGGTGGGATTCAGCCGTATCGACGAAACCGTACCGCCCGATCTGGCACGGTACCATTATGCCATTACGCTGATGTACCGCCTTTCCGACGCGGTCGTCGATGAAATAGACGATTCG
>ONYN01000253.1 GCA_900322085.1 uncultured Eubacteriales bacterium
GAAAAACAAAAGCCACTTGAAAATAAGTGGCCCTGCAATGAACATCACCTGATAAACAAACCGCGCCCGCAGACAATACTTGAAATTATGTCATACACAGCCATTCCGGCAAAAAAGCCGAAAAAACGGGCCGCCTGTCTTTCTACTCTTCCCTGCCCTACAGGTCACACCGCAGGCAGCGCTGCCGTGGCGCTGCCGCAGCCTGATCAACCTGACACAGGCAAAAAAACCGAGCCTGAAAACCAAATTAATAGGTCAGTGTCTTTCTTCCCTTTGCTCTGCGTCTTGCAAGCACCTTGCGGCCGTTCTTTGTCGCCATTCTCTTGCGAAATCCGTGCTCGACCTTTCTCTGACGCTTCTTGGGCTGATATGTTCTTACCATCTGCGTTTACCTCCTTTTCAAAAAACATACTAATGTATTATAACGCATTTAAACCCTAAATGTCAATAATTAATTTTGCATAAAAACATTAATTTTTTCCCGTCTGAGTGGCTGACAGGCGGCTTTGTTTTAAACAAATTCACAACAGGTTGTGCAAAAAAGAGGGCAAGTCCACAAAATACAAAGTTCCATCTGACGAAATATACAAATTTTTTAGCAAAATTTCAGAAAATTTTTAATTATATCGCTTATTCCCGACTGTGGATTTATATAAGTTTTGCACAAAAGTTTAAAATACATTTCTCAAAATTCCTATGTCGAATTCTATTGTCGTATCCAAAAAAAAATGATATAATGTACAGCAGAACAATGGTAAAAATTTAAAATGAGTTTACATAGGAAAGGAATCATAAATTAAATTATGGAAATCACTCAGCTTTGGAAAAATGTCTGCGACAAGCTCAAAGAGCAGGTCAATGACATTTTATTTAACGTATGGATCGCTCCGCTTGTGCCTTATGATCTCATAAACGGCAACGAAATGATCATCATTGCTCCGTCACAGTTTCACAAAGACGTCATCATTGATCAGCACATCGGTTCCAAGATTGAAAAAGCCATTTTCAACACCGTTGGATTTGAAGTCACGCTCAGAATCCTTGTAAAAGGGGAGGACATTCCGGCTGAACAGGTTTCTTCCACGGAAGAAGCAAGCTGGCACGACGAAATCGCCAATTACAAGCCGAATGAATCCGCACCGGCGCCGGCTGCGGCGCAGACCGGCAGCGACAGCCGCGGACAGATGTATTCTTCTCTGGATGAATCGTATTATGAATATACATTTGATACATTTATTGTAGGCTCTTCCAACCGATTTGCCCACGCGGCGAGCGTTGCTGTCGCAGCCAACCCCGGCGGTGCGTATAATCCTCTTTTCATTTACGGACCCTCCGGAATGGGCAAAACCCACCTGCTTTTTGCCATTCAGAACGAAGTTCTCAAAAAATACCCCGACAAAAAGGTGAAGTACATCAAGGGCGACCAATTTACCAACGAACTGATTGAAGCGATAGGGCAGGGGAGACAAAACGAATTCCACCAGAAATACCGCTATATCGACGTGCTGATGGTGGACGACGTGCAGTTCATCGGCGGCAAGGATCAGACACAGGAGGAATTCTTCCACACATTCAACACGCTGCATCAGGAACACAAGCAGATCGTGCTGACCAGTGACCGTCCTCCCAAAGAGATCCACACCCTCGAAAGCCGTCTGCGTTCACGTTTTGAAATGGGACTGCTGGCGGACATTCAGCCGCCGGAGTACGAAACCAGAATTGCCATTATCAAGCGTAAGGCAAAGCAATGCAACATGGAGATAAGCGACGAAATCGCTGAATTCATAGCCGAGCGCCTCAAGTCAAACATACGTCAGCTGGAAGGGGTTGTGAAACGCATCAATGCCACCTATCAGCTGGAAAAGGAACTTCCGTCGCTCACCATGGCGCAGAACGCGATACGCGACGTGATGAACGATGTCCAGCCCACTCCGATCACCATTGAGCGCATCATTGAGGAAGTGGCACGCACATTTGAGGTAACTGCCAAGGATATCAAATCGCCCAAACGCGCCGCGCAGATTTCGCAGGCGAGGCAGGTGGCAATGTACGTCGTACGTGAAGTGACCAATCTTTCCTATGAAGAGATCGGCAAGGAATTCGGAAGAGATCATTCCACCGCCATTTACGCCGTACAGCAGGTCGAGAGGAACATGAAAAACAGGTCGGATTTCCGCAACATGGTAAACGACCTGATAAAGAATATCAAGGTTTCAGCTACACAATAATCAAACCAAACAGCCGCAGAAGGGTTTTTTACCTTCTGCGGCTGTTTGGTTATGTACTTCATGTACTTCCGTTAACAACCTGTTGAAACGGCGTTGATACATGGTTGAAACACCAATCGCATCCGGGAAACGCATTGGCTGCGATTCAACCCATTATTTAACAATTGACGTTGATAATGGTTAAAAAATGTTGATTGTGGAAAGCTGTGCAAAATGTTGCAAACATCATTCCAATCAATTTCCACCTGTGCAAAACCTGCTCTCCCTATGGAAATACGTACCTTCAGCGCTTTTCCACATTTTCAACGCCCCCTACTGCTGCTGCTGTCCTTATCTTATAATTATTATTCTATTGATTTCTGCAATATTCCTCCCCGGAAAATATTTTGAAACCCGCCCTTGTTTTTCCACAGTCAATGTGGAAAGACGAGGGGCTTCGGAGCTAAACTATTCCTCCACCATAAACTAAATTTTTTTCAAACATGGTATTGTAATCAAACGCAAAATCAGTTATAATAGACTGGCATCCATATAACATAAAAAATATAAAAAACGAGAGGAACGATCCTATGAAATTCAAATGCAACCGTGAGATACTGCTGGACGCAATAAGCAAGGTTTCCAGAGCAGTTGCTCTCCGCTCCACCATAGCCGCGCTGGAAGGGATTTACTTCCGCACAGAGGAAAGCTCGCTTTTCATCTGCGGATACAATCTGGAACTCGGCATTTCCACCAAAATTCTGTCCAATATCTATGAAGAAGGCAGTGTGGTGCTTTCCTCAAAGCTTTTTTGCGAAATTGTCAGAAAAATGCCCGGCCAGGAACTTGAAATAACATGCAGTGAAAACCTGATTACAACCATCCGCTCATCAGAATCGGAGTATTCCATCATAGGCATATCTCCGTCAGACTTCCCCGAATTGCCTGTCATAGAGAGCGACCGCAGAATCAGCATCTCCCAGGGAATGTTGAAATCCATGATTTCCCAGACACTTTTTGCCGTAAGCGACAACGATTCCCGTCCGGTTTGCACAGGCTCCTTATTTGAGCTGTCAGAGGACAAAATCCGCATCGTATCGGTGGACGGTTTTCGTCTGGCAATGCGTACGGAGCCTATCACAAGCACGTTTTCAACCTCTTTCATCGTACCAAAAAAGACGCTCGAGGAGATTATCAAGCTGATGGAGGACAATGACGAAAAACGCGTCGAAATTTGCGCCACCCGCCGGCATATTGAATTCAATATCAACGGCTGTACGATCATTTCACGCCTGATAGAGGGTGAATTTCTCGATTACAACAACGCCATTCCGGTCAGCAACAACACCGAAATCAGGGTCAGCACACGCCGTATGATAGAAGCAAGCGAACGCATGAGTCTGCTCATAAGCGACGCGATCAAAAGTCCCGTGCGCTGTGTATTCGGCAACGGCGAAATCACCTTCAACTGCCGCACGGCCATCGGTTCGGCTACCGACAAATTTTCCGCTGACGCCCCCAATGAGCCTGTCGAGATTGGCTTCAACAACCGTTATCTGGTCGACGCGTTCCGGGCGGTATCCTCCGACGAAGTGCGCCTGATCATAGGTTCCCCGGTCAACCCCGTCAAGGTGCTTCCACCCGACGGTGAAAGCTTCCTCTTCCTGCTGCTGCCGGTCAGATTGCAGAAGAACGACTGATTTACTATGGAACTGTTCAAATGATTTCTTCACAGTTCCTATCAATGGAGTGATTGTTTTGGAAAAACGCATTGTTTCCATTTCCACCGAGTTTATCAAGCTTGACAGTCTGCTTAAATTCGCGGGAATAGCTGCCGTAGGCGGCGAAGCGAAATTCATGGTCACATCCGGCGCCGTACTGGTCAATGGAGAAGTCTGCACCATGCGGGGCAAAAAAATCCGTCCCGGCGATATTGTGACGGTTCCGTGCGACAGTGTGGAATTGGAGGTCAGGGGCGAATGATAGCCCGCCGTATCTTCACCCAGAATTACCGCAACCTTGTTTCGGACGAGATTGAATTTGCCGACGGGGTCAACGTGATCAGCGGACGCAACGGTCAGGGCAAAACCAACCTGCTGGAATCGCTCTGTCTTTTTACCGGAGTGCGCTCCTTCCGCGGGGCAAAGAATCTCGAGATGATTGCCAAGGGTCAAAAATATTCCCGGATTGAACTCGGCTTCTTCGCTGAAAAACGCGATCAGACAGCGAGTCTTGTCATTACCGACAAAAAGCAGGCGACGCTCAACGGAGTCAGGCTGGCTGCCGCCACAGGCTTCATAGGCAGATTCTGCGCTGTTGTATTTTCCCCCGACAACATGAGCCTTGTCAGGGGAGGTTCGGCTGAACGCCGCCGATTTCTCGACGCCGCGATATCGCAGCAGTATCCTGCGTATCCGCGGCTTCTGGTGGAATACAACCGCATACTTGCGCAGCGCAACGCGTTCCTCAAAAAATCCGCAAGTACCGCCGGATTTGAATCCATGCTCGAAATATGGGACGAAAATCTCTCCGCGACCGGAGCAAAAATTTCCTGCAAGAGGCATGAATATGTTGCAAGGCTCTGCGGCAGGACGGAGGAAATTTTTGAAGGCATTTCGTCGGGAAGGGATAAGGTGGGACTTCGGTATTCCTGCGGTTTTTTACACCCCGATTCGGTGAGTGAAACGGCGGCATCGCTGAAAAGTCAGTTGGAAGCGCACCGGGCTTCCGATCTTGCCCAGGGTTGCACGAATTACGGCGCTCACCGCGACGATCTGAACATCACGGTCAACGATATGGCAGCGCGTTCTTACGCGTCCCAGGGACAGAAGCGTTCCTGTGTGCTTGCGCTGAAGCTGGCGGAAGCCTCGCTTCTGGAGCAATCGGCGGGGGAGAGGCCTGTTGCCGTGCTGGATGACGTTATGAGCGAGCTGGACGGCATGCGGCAGGATTATCTGCTCAATCACATGGACGGCTGGCAGGTATTCATATCCTGCTGTGATCCGCATACGGTGAAGGGTCTGGACAAAGGCAGAATCATCGAGGTAGAGGGCGGAAGATGTAAGATGGTGCAGTAATTCCCGGAACCGCTGTCAAATAAAGGAGCTTATGATAAAATGTACCTACATCTGGGCAACAATTACGTGATTCCCGAGAGGGAAATCATAGGGATATTTGACATGGACAATACGACGATATCCAAACATACCAGGAACCTTCTGCGGCTTGCGGAAAAGGGCGGAAGGGTAACGTCGGTTACCAATGATCTGCCCAAGAGCTTTGTCGTGTGCAGGGACGGAAGCGTTTATCTCTGTCAGATTTCGCCCTCAGCGCTTGCAGGACGCGCCGAACAGGGCATAGGCAATACAGAAGACTAGCGTCATATTTTGAGCGTCACAGCCCAAATATGACGCTTTTTTAATAGAAATCAGAATGGCGGCTCTTACCGAAACCGAAGATGGAATGGCTTCCGCTCCCGTATCTGCGATATCTTTGAACAGGCGGATTCAAACGGATGATCTGCGACAAAAAGGCGTGCAATTTTATTAGTATTAATATACTAATAAATAGCAAAAAAATTTATAAAATAAATATGGCAATTTTTCCGCTCTTATGATATAATATTTTTATATAGCCAAACAGCCGAAATACGACGTTTACGTTATTTACAGGAGGAGGAACATCACTTGGATAATATCGAAAAAAATGAGATTGAAATTGAATCGGTCAGCACCGCTGTGGACGCGGAGGCATACGACGAAAATCAGATACAGGTGCTGGAGGGGCTGGAAGCTGTCAGAAAGCGTCCCGGCATGTACATCGGCACCACCGGCCCGAAGGGTCTTCACCATCTGGTGTACGAAATCGTTGACAATGCCATTGATGAAGCTCTTGCGGGGTATTGCGACCTGATTACGGTCGATATAGAAAAGGATGACATTATCACCGTAACCGACAACGGACGAGGAATTCCCGTGGGAATTCAGCACAAAACCGGCCTTCCGGCTGTCGAAGTGGTATTTACCATATTGCACGCGGGAGGTAAATTCGGCGGCAGCGGCTACAAGGTTTCCGGCGGTCTGCACGGCGTTGGCGCTTCAGTGGTCAACGCTCTGTCCGAATGGCTGGAAGTGGAAGTCAGCGACGGCGAACACGTTTATTACCAGCACTTCGAGCGCGGCAAAAAGACCTGCGATCTTCATGTCATCGGCGACACCGACCAAAGAGGCACCAAGGTCCGTTTCAAGGCCGATCCGGAGATGTTCAGGGAAACCACAGTGTATTCCTTTGAAGTGCTTCAGGAACGCCTGAGAGAGCAGGCATTCCTCAACGCCGGCATACACATCAGGCTTTCCGATCTCAGAGGGGAAGAGCCTGTTGTCGAAAGCTACTGCTATGAAGGCGGCATACGTTCATTTGTCGAGTACATCAATCAGAAGAAAGCAGTCGAACTGCTTCATCCGGACGTCATGCATTTTGCCTGCGTTTCCGCCGACGGCAATTCCACTGCCGAAGTCGCCATGCAGTACAACACCGATTACAACGAAATTACCCTTTCCTTCGCCAACAATATCCGAACCGGAGACGGCGGCACCCATGAGGAAGGATTCAAAAGAGCGCTGACCCGCGTGATGAACGACTACGCCCGCAAATTCGGCATACTCAAGGACAACGACCGCAACTTCACCGGTGACGACGTGCGCGAAGGTCTTACCACCGTTATCAGCGTCAAGCTCAAGGAAGCGCAGTTTGAGGGTCAGACCAAGGGAAAGCTGGGCAATACCGAAATCCGGAGCCTGGTGGACGGTCTTATCTCCGAAAAGCTGATGAATTATCTCGAGGAAAACCCCGCCGTTGCCAAGACCATCTTCAACAAGGCTCTGGAGGCTTCCAGAGCCCGTGACGCGGCACGCAAGGCGAGAGACGCCGCACGCCGCAAGACCGCCTTTGACAACGCCTCACTCCCCGGCAAACTGGCCGACTGCTCCGACCGCGACCCGATCAACACCGAAATATACATCGTCGAGGGCGATTCCGCAGGAGGTTCCGCAAAGGGCGGCAGAGACAGACGCTTTCAGGCCATTCTTCCGCTTTGGGGCAAGATGCTCAACGTGGAAAAGGCGAGAATGGACAAAGTTTACGGCAACGACAAATTGATGCCTGTCGTAACCGCTCTGGGCTGCGGCATAGGCGACGAATTCGATATATCCAAGCTGCGCTACGGCAAGGTCATTATCATGGCTGATGCGGATGTAGACGGCTCTCATATCCGCACGCTGCTGCTCACCTTCTTCTTCCGCTTCATGCGTCCGCTCATTGAAAACGGCAATATCTGTATTGCCCAGCCTCCGCTTTATCGCATCACCCGCAAGAGGGTGGAAATGGACGCCTATACCGAGGAGGACAAGGACAGAATCGTCCGCGAATTGGGCGGCACTGCCACCGTCAAAAAAGTCAGGGAAGACGGTGATGCCGAAGACACCGTCCATTACAAAATCACCAAGAAGGACGCGCACCTCTATGCCTATTCCGACGAGGAACGCGACAGAATCCTCGCGGAGGTCGGAGGCTCTGAGGACGTGCAGCGTTACAAAGGTCTGGGCGAAATGGATTCCGAGCAGCTCTGGGAGACGACAATGAATCCCGCCACCCGCATCATGCTTCGGGTCACGCTGGACGACGCGAGAGCTGCGGACGAGACATTTTCCATACTCATGGGCGACAAGGTTGAACCCCGCCGCGAATTCATAGAGCAGAACGCCAAGTACGTCAAGAACCTGGATGTATAACCCACACTTTGGTTTGCTTGCCATATAAAAAACATTTTTAACCGTATACAAAAAAATCAATTCCACACCGCTATTTTCCCACCAATCGGGAGATTTTGAAAGGCTTTCGTGGAGAATCCTGCAAAATTGGTGGAAAAGTCGGTGGAAAAGGTTAATAACTCGCTGTAATATCATTGGAATATATAATATTTTAAACCATTTGTAATTTCTAAAAACTTAATTACAAAAAGTTTCAAGAGTTTTAACCGAGTTTTCCACAATCCTATGTTGAATGAAAGTGAATTTGCAGTGGATTTGCGGGGAAAATAAGGAAGCTTTTAAAAACTTCGTGGAAATACGTGGAAAACGGTGGTAATACAAGGAAATTATTACAGAACGTAACGCCTGCGTTTGAAAGAGTTATCCACTGCAAACAATGGGGAGATATTTATCATGCAAAATGAAATGAATCAGTTCTCTGAAACAGCAGAGTCTGCCATAAAAATCAATTTCAAAATCACTGAGCAGGATTTTATGACTCAGATGGATTTTATTATGGAAAAGGTTGTTTCAAAACTAAACATGAAAAGCCGGATCATGCTGTGTGCTTCTGTTTTGCTGGTCGTGCTGCTGCTGGCTGTGATGGACTGGCGCAGATACCTGCCGATCATTCTCCTTCTTCTGCTTCTGGCGGCACTACTTTTGGCATTAAACAAACTGTTTGCTCTTATTCTCAGAATAACCAATTCCAACGCCGCCAAGGCACAGAGGGAATCAGGTGCATTTGATTCTCCTGTTGAAGCCGTTTTTTATCCCGACAGGCTGACAATTACCGGTGCCGCCACACACAGCGTATTTCAATGGGACGAGATGACCAACGCATACGAAACAACCGACGGTCTGCATATGGTTCATCACGCAAGCAGGTATTTTTATATTCCTGCCCGATTTTTCGATGACAATTCAGCCGCTGCTGTCACCGCGCTTTTACAACAGACTCTTGGAGAAAAATTCAGCCGCGACGCTCAGATGATGACTCCCGATACCGCGGAAAATCCCGGTGAGGGGGTTCAGCCTTTGACAGATGAAGCCGAGCCGGTGTTCAGATATGATTTTGCCATGACCGGCAGGGATGTCACGGCGGTTTCAGGACGCAGAAGCAGGATCATGCTGACAGCCGCCGGAGCGGTAATTGCGGCAGTCTGCGGGATATGGGCTTACGGATCGATAAAAAACGGAAACACATATAATGCTGTGTTTGGTATATTGATTGGTTTGGCAGTCATTGTGGTGTTTGTATCGACATATGTAAAAAATTTCGCAGCGGCAAATTATCCTTCCAAAAATATCAGCCTTCGCTGGTACGACGATCATGTGACAGCTGTGGTCTATCAGGAGGACGAAGGCTTTAACCGCGTGCCGTATGCCAAAATCAAAAAAATCAGCAGGCAGGGCAGCCTTACGGTAGTCACATTTCAGGACAATACATTTCTCTTTGTGCCGCAGTCGTCCTTCTCCAATGAAGGCGAAAGGGCTGAGTTAGAGGAGTTTTTGAATAAAAAACAATTAAAATATTCCAAATTGAAATATTAAATATATATATTACAATTTGTTATTTATCAACCAAGCAATCATTTAACGATTCACTTCACAATCAATTAAGGAGATACAGCCAATGGAATATGAAGGACATGAAAACCAAAAAATCATAGAGGTCGACATCAACAACGAGATGAAGGGTTCCTTCCTTGCTTACTCGATGTCGGTGATTGTGCAGAGAGCCTTGCCGGACGTCCGCGACGGCCTGAAGCCGGTTCACAGACGAATACTCTACACCATGTTTGAGGACGGACTCTATCCCGAAAGAGCCTATAAGAAGTGCGCCACCACCGTCGGTGCCGTGCTGGGGCGTTATCATCCCCACGGCGACGCGTCGGTTTATGACGCGCTGGTTCGCCTTGCTCAGGACTTCTCCATGAGATACATGCTGGTTGACGGTCACGGAAACTTCGGTTCCGTGGACGGCGATCCGCCTGCCGCATACCGTTATACCGAAGCCAAGATGAGCAAGATTTCCATGGAAATGCTCACCGATATCGACAAGGAAACTGTCGATTTCACCAACAATTTCGACGACTCCCATCAGGAACCGACGGTTCTCCCGTCGCGTTATCCGAATCTGCTGGTCAACGGTTCCACCGGCATCGCTGTCGGCATGGCCACCAACATAGCGCCGCACAATCTGCGGGAAACCATCGACGCTGTCTGTCTGCTGCTTCAGAATCCCGATGCAACCCTTGATCAGCTGATGGAATGTATCAAGGGTCCCGACTTCCCGACCGGCGGCATTATCATGGGACGTTCCGGAATCCGTGCGGCATATGCCACCGGAC
>ONYN01000252.1 GCA_900322085.1 uncultured Eubacteriales bacterium
AAGTCTCACAAGGTCGTAAACGATGCGCTCACGATTGTGGAAACGCTGGAGCACCGTGCAGGCAAGGACGCGGACGGCAAGACCGGCGACGGCGTGGGAATTCTGGTTCAGATATCGCACAGCTTCTTCCGCAAGGCAGCCGCCGAAATCGGAATGGATCTTCCGGGGGAGCGCGATTATGCTGTTGGCATGTTCTTCTTTCCACAGAAGGAGCTTGCGCGCAATCAGGCGAGAAAGATGTTTGAAATCATCGCCGAAAAGGAAGGACTCAAGATACTCGGCTGGCGCGACGTTCCCTGTGATACGGAAGCCATCGGACAGCGCGCGCTTGACTGCATGCCCTGTATCAGACAGTGCTTCATTGCAAGACCTGAGGGCGTTAAGAAAGGCATTGATTTTGACAGACGGCTGTATGTGGCACGCCGTGAATTTGAGCAGAGCAACGAGGACACTTATGTTGTGTCGCTGAGCAGCCGCACGATCGTGTACAAGGGAATGTTTCTTGTGGGCGATCTCAGGCGCTTTTTCACTGATCTGCAGGACGAGGATTTTCAGTCGGCCATTGCAATGGTACACTCACGCTTCTCCACCAATACCAATCCCAGCTGGCAGCGTGCGCATCCGAATCGGATGATTGTCCACAACGGCGAAATCAACACCATTAAGGGCAACGCCGACAAGATGCTGGCCCGCGAGGAAACCATGCGCTCCGAACACCTTAAAGGCGATCTCGATAAGGTCATTCCGGTGGTCAATACGGAAGGCTCGGATTCCGCAATGCTTGACAACACACTGGAATTTCTTGTGATGAGCGGTATGCCGCTTCCTCTGGCGGTCATGATAACCATTCCCGAGCCGTGGGACAGAAACCATACAATGAGCCGCCACAAGCGGGATTTTTACCAGTACTACGCCACCATGATGGAGCCGTGGGACGGTCCGGCCTCCATTCTTTTTTCGGACGGCGATGTGATGGGAGCCGTGCTTGACCGCAACGGACTCAGACCTTCCCGCTATTATATCACTGACGACGGATTCCTTGTGCTTTCCTCGGAGGTTGGCGCGCTGCCCATTCCCGCCGAAAAGATTGTCGCCAAAGACCGCCTGCGTCCCGGCAAGATGCTGCTTGTGGACACTGTCAACGGCAGAGTCATTGACGACGACGAGCTAAAAGAATCCTATGCCTCACGTCAGCCCTACGGCGAATGGCTTGACGGTAACCTCGTGCGTCTGAAGGATTTGAAGATACCCAACGTCAAGGTGCAGGAGCACCACCGCGATGAACGTCGCCGCCTTCAGAAGGCTTTCGGATATACCTACGAGGAGATCATGAAGTGCATACTTCCCATGGCACAGACCGGCAGCGAACCTATCACCGCAATGGGTGTGGACACTCCGCTTGCCGTGCTTTCCAAGCAGCCCAGACCGCTCTTCGACTACTTCAAGCAGCTCTTCGCTCAGGTTACCAATCCCCCGATCGACGCGATACGCGAGGAAATCGTGACATCCACCACAGTCTACATCGGTGAGGACGGCAATCTTCTGGAGGAAAAGCCGGAGAACTGCCACGTCATCAAAATCCGCAATCCCATACTCACCTCAACCGATGTGCTTAAGCTCAAAAATATGCACGTAAGCGGATACAAGGTGGCTGTCATTCCGATACTTTATTACAAGAATACCAAACTCTCCAAGGCGATCAACCGGCTGTTTGTGGAGGCCGACAAAGCCTACAATGAGGGAGCCAATATCCTCATTCTCTCGGACAGGGGAGTGGACGAAAACCACCTTGCCATTCCGTCGCTGCTGGCTGTTTCGGCGCTTCACCGACACCTGGTCGTTACCAAGCGCAGGACTTCACTTGCCGTGGTGCTGGAAAGCGGAGAACCGCGTACGGTGCATCATTTTGCGACTCTGCTGGGTTACGGCGCCAGCGCAATCAATCCCTATCTTGCGCAGGAAACCATTCACGAGCTGATTCACGACGATCTTCTCGACAAGGACTACTATGCCGCGGTGGACGATTACAACAACGCGATTCTTCACGGCATTGTAAAAATCGCCTCCAAAATGGGCATTTCCACCATTCAGTCCTACCACGGTTCGCAGATATTTGAAGCGATAGGACTGAGCAAAGAGGTAATTGACGAATACTTCACCGGCACCGTCAGCAGGATAGGCGGAATTTCCGTAAAGGATATTGAGGAAACCGTCGATCAATTGCACACAGCCGCCTTTGACCCGCTGGGACTCGGCACCGATACCGAAATCCGTTCGCGCGGCGCGCATGGATTCCGCAGCGGCAAGGAGGAGCATCTTTACAATCCCCGCACCATTCACGCCCTGCAAATGGCGTCGAGAATGGGAGATTATGAGCTGTTTCGCGAATATTCCCGCATGATAACCGAGGAACAGGGAGCCATGAACCTTCGCGGACTGATGGATTTCAATTACGCGGAGTCTCCGCTTTCCCTGGATGAAGTGGAGAGCGTTGAAGCCATTGTACGTCGATTCAAGACAGGTGCCATGTCCTACGGCTCCATTTCGCAGGAGGCACACGAGGCGCTTGCACTGGCGATGAATCAGCTTCACGGTAAATCCAATTCCGGCGAAGGCGGCGAGAGCAACGAGCGTCTTGCCACCAAAGGCAGTGCGGGCGATCGCTGCTCGGCAATCAAGCAGGTGGCATCGGGACGTTTCGGCGTAACATCGAAGTATCTGACCTCCGCCGACGAAATACAGATTAAGATGGCACAGGGCGCCAAGCCGGGCGAAGGCGGACATCTGCCGGGCAGGAAGGTATATCCCTGGATCGCCGCAACGCGCCATTCCACCCCCGGCGTATCGCTGATTTCTCCGCCGCCCCATCACGATATTTATTCGATAGAGGATCTGGCGCAGCTGATCTATGACCTGAAAAACGCCAACAAGTCGGCGCGCATTTCGGTCAAGCTTGTCTCCGAATGTGGAGTGGGAACGGTCGCGGCAGGTGTTGCCAAAGCCGGAGCTGGCGTCATCCTTATCTCCGGGTATGACGGAGGAACAGGCGCGGCTCCCGGCAGCTCGATTCACAATGCCGGACTTCCCTGGGAGCTTGGCCTTGCGGAAGCACACCGCACGCTGCTGATGAACGGCCTTCGCGACAAGGTGGTGATCGAGACCGACGGCAAGCTTATGACAGGCCGCGACGTTGCGATAGCAGCCATACTCGGCGCGGAAGAATTCGGCTTTGCAACCGCTCCGCTGGTGACGCTTGGCTGTGCGATGATGCGAGTGTGCAATCTCGATACATGTCCTTTCGGTGTGGCTACCCAGAATCCCGAACTGCGCAAGCGTTTCAAGGGCAAGCCGGAGTATGTCGTCAATTTCATGCGCTTTGTAGCGCAGGAGCTTCGCGAGTACATGGCCAGGCTTGGCGTGCGTACCGTTGACGAACTGGTTGGCAGAACCGATCTTCTGAAACAGAAGGATCATCTTTCCGCGCGTGAACGAAGCGTCGATCTGGGAGCGCTGCTTGACAAGGCCACAGCACAGGCGCATATTTTGTACAATGACAAAAATCTCTTTGATTTTGAGCTGGAAAAAACGCTCGACAGCACCGATATCCGCGAAGGCTTCAAGGGCGTATTCAATAAGGGCAAGCCAAAGACCATCGAAATCAGCGTAAAGAATACCGACCGCTCACTCGGTACGGCGTTCGGAGCGGAAATCACCCGCCATTTTGGCGATACGCTCCCCGACGACACCTTCCGGATTGTGTGCCACGGCGCAGGCGGTCAAAGCTTCGGCGCATTTATACCCAAGGGTCTTACGCTGGAGCTTGTCGGTGACAGCAACGATTATTTCGGCAAAGGGCTTTCCGGCGGCAAGCTGGTTGTCTACCCGCCGCGTGAATCCAGATTCAAGCCGGAGGAAAACATCATCATAGGAAATGTTGCCCTCTACGGAGCAACCAGCGGCAAGGTGTTTATCAACGGGGCTGCCGGCGAACGCTTCTGCGTGCGCAATTCCGGCGCAACGGCCGTTGTGGAAGGCGTGGGCGACCACGGCTGCGAATACATGACAGGAGGCTGCGTTGTTGTGCTGGGCGGCACCGGCAAGAACTTCGCTGCGGGCATGTCTGGCGGTATTGCCTATGTTCTCGATGAGGACAGAGAGCTTTACATGCGTCTCAACAAGGAACTGGTTGAATTCTCGGAGGTAACAGGGAAATCCGACGCCGAGAAAATCAAAACCCTCATTGAAGAGCATGTAGCCGCTACCAATTCACCCAAGGGCAGGGAGATTCTCAAAAACTTCGGGGAATACCTGCCGAAATTCAAAAAGATCATCCCCCACGACTACAAGACCATCATCGAATCAATCGCTCACTATGAGGGCAAGGGATTGTCCCCGGACGAAGCCAAAATTGAGGCATTCTATCAATTCACCGGGCAGAGGTAAAGGAGAGGACGAATTATGGGAAAACCAACAGGATTTATTGAATATGAGCGTGAGGAAGCGCCCGCCTTCTCGATTGCCCAGCGCATCGGCCATTACAACGAATTTCATGAGCCGCTTGATGAATCGGCTCAGAAGAGACAGGCTGCCAGATGTATGGCATGCGGAGTGCCTTTTTGTCAGTCGGGCATGATGATCGGCGGCATGATATCGGGCTGTCCGCTTGGTAACCTGATTCCCGAATGGAACGATCTGGTCTATCGCGGCGCGTGGAAACAGGCCTATGATCGGCTTCGCCTGACCAATAGCTTCCCGGAATTTACATCACGCGTATGTCCGGCGCTGTGTGAAAAGGCCTGTACCTGTGGCGCGGAAGGCGACCCCGTCACTGTCCGCAACAACGAATATGCCATTGTGGAACGCGCCTATTCCGAGGGCTGGGCAAAAGCGCAGCCTCCCAAGGTGCGTACCGGCAAGCGGGTTGCCGTCATCGGTTCGGGACCTGCCGGACTGGCGGCAGCCGACCGGCTCAATCGACGGGGACACAGCGTGACAGTCTTTGAGAGAAGCGACCGTATCGGCGGTCTGCTGATGTACGGAATTCCCAATATGAAACTCGAGAAGCGCATCATCGACCGCCGCGTTGCCATCATGCGCGAGGAAGGAATTGAATTCCGCACAGGGGTAAATGTCGGCAGCGATATCTCCGCGCAGGAGATCACGGAGCAATTCGACGCGGTGGTTCTTGCCTGTGGCGCCTCCAACCCGCGCGATATCAGAGCGGAGGGACGCGACGCGCAGGGCATTTACTTTGCGGTAGATTTCCTGAAATCCACCACAAAGGCTCTTCTTGATAACGGATTGCAGGAGGGAACATTCATTTCGGCAAAGGATAAGAACGTCATTGTGATAGGTGGCGGAGATACAGGTAACGACTGCGTTGGCACCTGCGTTCGCCACGGAGCAAAGAGTATTCTGCAATTGGAGATGATGCCCAAACTGCCCGATACCCGTGCCGAAAACAATCCCTGGCCGCAGTGGCCGAGAATCTGCAAGACAGATTACGGTCAGGAGGAAGCGGCGGCGGTCTACGGCAGTGATCCCAGAGTATATCAGACCACCGTCAAGGAATTCATCAAGGACGAAAACGGTCATTTAAAGGCCGCCGTACTGCTGAAACTCAGTGCCGAAAGGGACGAATCCACCGGTCGGCTGATGATGAAGCCGGTGGAAGGCTCTGAATACACCGTTGATGCGGAGCTGGTGCTGATTGCGGCGGGATTTCTCGGCAGCGAAAGCTATGTGACCGAGGGCTTCGGAGTGAATACCGATGTCCGTACAAATGTGGCAACTGAAGCCGGAAAGCACCGCACAAATGTGGAAAAAATATTTACTGCCGGCGACATGCACAGCGGACAGTCGCTTGTAGTGCGGGCGATCCGCGACGGACGCGACTGCGCCCGGGAGGTCGACGAAAGCCTCATGGGCTACACAAATTTATAAGGAACAGTTCCTAAGATCTAAAAAATCTCCCGACCACAGTGTTAGACCTGTGATCGGGAGATCCTGCAATATGTCATAT
>ONYN01000250.1 GCA_900322085.1 uncultured Eubacteriales bacterium
CAATAACTATCACCTGGACAAGTATGAGTCAGAGGCAATTGTGAATAGAATTATTGAAATTATTAGTGCGACTTATTCTGAATAAAAACTTACATAAAGTTTAGAAAGGAGCAATCTAATGACCAAAAAAAACGATAAAATTCTATTTTTATTTCCATATTTATATTTATTTGTCAGTATAGCAATATCATTTAGTATTCTATTTGATGAATCAAAGCCTATGGTTTATCAGAATCTTTGGCTGCTTCCATTATTATTTGGCTTCTTTGTTTGTTTTTTTACTTTATTATCATCTGACATATGGGAAAATCTATCAACGTTATCCATTCTTTTGTTGCTTTCTATCAGAAATGTAATAACCCCATTCCTTATGTTTATTGGGGAGTATAAGGGATACTTTAATCATTTAGTTCAAGAAAATGTCAATAAAGGGCTCCTTCTAATGTTGATCGAATCCATCATATTGATTATTTATATGTCGTTGAAAGCTAAGCGTGTCAGCAGAATTTCTGACAGTTCTGTTTTGGACTTACAAACAAACACAAAAGAGCGCTTTACCTTTGTGATATGTTTAATTTTTATTTTTACCACGTTGATTATCAGACCTGATTTTTATTCCGGATTTTCCAGTATTTTTGATTCAACCAATATTCGATTAAATCAAGTTAATGAAAGTACAAAAGGTATATTATATACACTTTTTTCATTTCTCTTTCCTTTAGTATATTTAAGTATATGCTTGTTTTTGATTAAAAAAATAAACGTAAAAATTTTTTCCTACAAAGTATTAAAAACGGTGCTAAATCTTTTGGTAATAAGTATTCCATTATTTTTTATGAATAATAGTGACGGATTTACATTAATTTGTATGGTTTCATTGGCTCTTGTAGTTTATCGAATAGGAGGTATCAGCAAAACAACATTTTATGGCGTTGTTGGCGGTACTTTTCTGTTGATATTTTTATATATTCTGCTCATAGTTGTTAATATGTCTTTTGGTTCGGAAGGAACCTCAACGTTGAATCAGTTATCAAAAGCCTTTCAAGCATATTTTCCAGGTGTTTGCAATTTTGCCGGATTTTTTAATGTGGGCGGATATAATAAAGCGGAAACATTGTTTTATGACTTATATTCAACCATTCCTTTTCGAAATACTTTGTTTGGTGTTCAGGGAGACAGACGGCTAGTTGTTCTTTATGCCGCTGACAACGGTGCAAAATCTCAGATTATTCCTTGCATTTGTCAATTATTCTATTATCTTTCTATTTTCGCGCCGTTTGTCGAGTGTCTGTATATAAAGTTTTGTTTAAAATTCTATGAGAAGAGCAAACAAGAGAATAGCGTTTATAAAATCTTTATATATTATATCCTATTCTTGTATTGTGCATTAGCCCCTATTATGTATAACAGTACAATTTTTTTCACTAGATGTATGCAAACGATTTTTCCGATGATGATTGTTAATCTTCTTATTTCCAAGCGGGCAACAGTGTTAAGATCGAAAAATAAAAAAGTATGAGGTAATTACATGAAATACAGTTTTATTGTTCCGGTTTACAATGTGGCAGAATACATCGAAGACTCCGTTCATAGCATTCTGAAGCAGAACTACGGTGATTTTGAGGTCATTCTGGTTGACGACGGCTCCACAGACGGCAGCGGAGATCTCTGCAGACGCTATAGCCAAGCTGATTCCCGCGTGAAGTGTATTAATAAGAAAAACGAGGGTGTCACGATTGCCAGACAGACAGGCGTTGAGGCGGCAAGCGGAAAATACCTGATCTTTGTGGACGGCGATGACAGGGTGAGCGAAAATTTACTTGCTGAGGTTGACAGCGTGCTGTCTCAGCAGGATTTTGATATTATCTGCTTTGGTTATTACAACTTTTATAATGATTCAGAAAGCACTGTTCCGTTTCCGCTTCCTGAAGGCTGTTATGACGCCGAAGCCATAAGGCAAAAGGTTTTTCCCGACCTGATTCAGAACAGACGCGCCGGCTATTTTCCCCCGTCGGTATGGGGCAAGGTGTTTGTCAAGGAAAAATACAAACTTACGCAGCTTACCGACACGAACGCAAACGTCGCCGAGGATTTTGCCTGCACCGCACCTTATATATTCGCCAGCAGATCAATGTACATTATTGATAAGCCGCTGTATGAGTATCGTCAGCGCGGCACATCGCTGACAAAGGGGCGGACTGTTTTTAGATGGGACGTACCGGAGATTGTACTGAAACACGTTGAAAAGCATATTGATATGTCTCTGTATGATTTCAAGGAGCAGCTCGACCGTCGCAATGTCCACGACGTATTTAACGTGGCAGTTTCCCGCTTTTATCAGGACAAACCATATAGCGAGATCAGAAAGGAAATTATCACAAATTTAAACAGGGATTATTACAATTCAGCCATTGAAGCCTGCTCATTCGACGGATTACGTAGCAAACTCATGGCTTTTGCCATGAAAAGGCGCTGCTGCGCATTGATGTGGCTCTACTCTAAATTAAAATAACGGAGGAGTTTTCCATTGAAGAAAAAAATATTATTTGTCACAAACCACTTCGGCTATTCAAACGGCGTCGCAATGGCGCTCAGAAATATTATCGCAAACATTGATCAAACAAAATATGATATTTCATTGCTTGCAATATATCTGTATGACAAGGAATTTGCCGCGCCGATCGCGGACAAAATTCATGTCGTTCCCGGCTACGGTTTTTATTTCAGGGGCTTCGATAAATTTGTCAATATGCTCTCCCCCAGCTATCTGTACCGCAGATTCGTTAAGGATGATTACGATCTTGAAGTTTCATTCCAGTATGGCATTCCCACAAAATGCATTTCCACGAGCAACAGAAGAAAAGTCTGCTGGATCCACACCTATGATACGGGACTGACTCTGAGAAAGTATTATGAAAAATACGACAAGGTCGTTACAGTGGCGAAAATCGGCTGTGAAAAGCTTATTGCAGACGGCTTCCCCGCTGAAAAATCGGACTATTGCTATAACATTATTGACGAAAGCGTAATAGAGCAAAAAATGCGCGAAGAATGTCCGCTGCCCAAAAACGGCAAAACCGTTGTAGTGACTGTCGCAAGGCTTGACCCCGACAAGGCGCATATGCGCTACTTCGAGTGCATCAATTCTGTCCGCGACAGACTCGGTAATTTTGAATTCTGGATCGTAGGCGGCGGAAGCGAAGAGGAAAAACTCAGAAAATATGTCGATGACAACCGGCTGAATGACATTATCAAAATGACAGGCGCTCAGACTAATCCATTCCCGTATATGGCTAACGCAGACCTGTATTACTGCTGTTCCGCCCGCGAGGGCTTCAGCACCACATGCCAGGAGGCAGCCATCATGGGGCTGCCTGTCGTTTCCGTCGATGTTGACGGAGCAAAGGAACTTGTCGAGCTTGCTAACTGCGGCATGGTCGTTGCAAACAGCGAACAGGGCATTACAGAATCGCTGATCGGTATGGCTGAGAATTATGACGTCGTCGGTTGGAAAAAAACGGCGATGACGTCCCGCAGCCTATTCTTTAAACAGCCAAGAATTGAAAAAATCGAAAAAACTCTCGATTCAGTGCTCATACTTGATAAGGGGAATGAATAAATGATTGTTGGAATTTGCGGATTGGGATATACTGGCTCAGGAGCGGTTATAGACCTGCTTAAAGAATACAACGGTCCGCAGGTTGAGGACAAGGACGAATTTGGTTTGGTGTTCCGTCCGGACGGATTGCAAGATTTATATTATCAAGTAATGCACCCAAGACGGTATATGTCATGCGATATGGCCATTCACCGCTTCATCCGTCTTTTCCGCCACACATTCCGTCCGAGAGCCGGATGGGGCGGGGATTATTCGCGGCAAGCCGAGGAGTATCTGAGACAGTTCATTGACGAAATCACACAGGTCACATGGAAAGGCGCGTGGTCGGGCGACGCTTATATGAAGCCTTCGCTGATTAACTCCATTGACGGACATTTCTTCATGAGAATCAGCCGCATTGCAAATCGTAAATTCAATAAGCTGATTTATCCAAACAGGGAAATGTTCCTTTCGGTGAGACCCGAAAATTATATGAAATGCGCCGTTACACTGGTTTCTCAATTATTCGGAATGCTGGGATATGACGATTCCGGTACGCTGATTTTAAATCAGCCGTTTGCGGGCAACGATCCCGCCTCCTGCTTTGACTATTTCCGCGACGCCAGAGCTATTGTCGTGGACAAGGATCCAAGGGATCTGTATTTTCAGTGCAAATACGAAGTGCGGTCAAACTGTACTTGGACTCCTTGCTATGACGTAAAGAAAGTCGTTGATTATTACCGCGCTCTTCGTAATGGCATGGAGCGTGAATCTACCGAAAAAATTCTTTTTGTGCGTTTCGAGGATCTCATATACGAATATAACAAAACAGTTGAAATGATCGAAAATTTCATAGGTCTTTCTCCTGAATCTCATATTTCTCCTAAGAAATTTCTGAATCCTGACATTTCAATCAATAATACCCAGCTCTTCAGAAAATATTCCTCCTTTCAAAGCGAAACGGATTATATTGAAAAGCACCTGCCTGAGTATCTCTATCCATATGAAAATTACGAGGTAAAAACACAGTTTGGCGCTTCATACAATGATTAAAGGAGGCAGTTTTTCGGATTGAAACGAATACTGAATATATGGAAAAATATGTCTGCTCCCTCAAAAGCTTCTATTGTCTTTCTTATGGTAAGTATGATCCAGAAGGGTCTGGCATATATCACAACGCCTATCTATACCAATCTCCTGACAACCGATGAATACGGCAAAGTCGCTGTCTTTCTGACGTGGTTTCAGCTTATAGGCATTGTCGCCATGTTTTCGCTACAGGCAGGCGTTTTTAACAATGGTATGCTTGAATACAAGGACAAACGCGATGAATATATGCTCTCCATGCTGGCGCTGTCTAATCTTATTACGGCTGTGAGCGGCATTGTCCTTATCGTAGGATTTAAATTCTGGAACAGATTTATGCGTCTGGACATGCCGCTCATTATCCTGATGCTGCTCCTTTTTTTAACTCAGCCTGCCATGAATTTCTGGCAGTCAAGACAACGCTTCAGTTACAAGTACAAGGCTCTCGCCATAGCGACTGTCAGCTCATGTATAGTTTCTCCGGTGGCAGCCGTCATATGCATTCTGATATGGCCGGAACACAGGCTTTATGCGCGGCTTTTCGGCGCTGAACTGGCGTTGATTGCATTTTACATCTTCTTCTACGTGCAGACCATCATAAAAGCGCACGGCAAGGTGAATGTATCCTATTGGAAATTCGCCTTTATGTTTAACCTTCCTCTTATCCCTCATTATCTTTCACAATATCTTCTGAGCAGTTCGGATAAGCTGATGATATCCCATCTTGTAGGCGATACTCAAACCGCGTTTTATAATGTGGCATATTCCGTTGCCGCTGTTGCCACTATCGTATGGAGCGCTATCAATACCTCGCTTCTCCCATTCACATATGAAAACTGCAAGGCTAAAAAATTCAAGCGGATTGCGGACGTCACAATTCCGCTGATGCTTGTTTTCGCGGCAGCATGCATGACTGTCATTGTGTTCGCGCCGGAGCTTATAGCGATTATGGCTCCACCTGAGTACAGTATTGCAATTTATGTAGTTCCTCCGGTCGTTGGCGGCGTGTTCTTTCAGTGCATGTATTATATCTTCGCTAATCCCATTTATTATTTCAAAAAACCGAAATATGTGATGTACGCAAGCCTTATCGCGGCAATCATCAATGTGATACTAAACTACATCTTCATTCCAATGTTCGGTTTTATTGCGGCAGGATATACAACCATCGTTAGCTATATGCTTCAGGCCTTTATCGACTATCTTGCAATGAGAAAGGTCATGGGCTTTTCCATATACAACACTAAACTGCTGCTGGGCATTTCTGCGGCTGTGATCGCGGTATCGCTTGTCAGCGCGCTTACCTATCGCTTTATCTTTATCAGATACGGTCTGTTTATAGCCATGCTGGCTGTAATTTATGTAAACAGACGCAGGCTGACGGATATTTTCAAAACCATTAAAAGACGAGAACCAGTCAAAACGAAAGGATAATGATTATGAAAGCACTAATATTAAATTCCGGACTCGGCACACGTATGGGCGTTCTGACCTCGGAACATCCTAAGTGTATGACAGAAATCAGCGGAAATGAAACCATTCTCTCACGTCAACTGAGGCAGATATCCGAGGCTGGCATTGAAGACGTCATCATGACCACGGGCGCGTTTGACAGCGTGCTGGTGAATTACTGCCAGAGTCTTGAACTGCCAATTCACATTACATTCGTCAAAAATCCGGTATACTCCGAAACAAATTACATTTACAGTATCTACTGCGCGAGAGAATACCTTGACGATGACATTCTTCTCATGCACGGCGATCTGGTCTTTGAAAACGAGGTCTTTGACCGTATAATGAATCACGAAGGCTCCTGCATGACAGTCAGCTCCACACTTCCGCTGCCGGATAAGGATTTTAAGGCAGTCGTAAAGGACGGCAAGGTGACGAAAGTAGGCATCGATTTCTTCAACGACGCAATGGCTGCACAGCCGCTCTACAAGCTGACCCGTGAAGCATGGCGGAAGTGGCTCGCTAAGATCGTCGAATTCTGCGAAGCCGACAACCGCAAGGTTTACGCTGAAAACGCCCTCAATGAGCTGGACGGAGCGTCCGATATCGACGCGCTTGACGTGTGCAATATGCTCTGCTCCGAAATCGACAATCCCGAAGATCTGGCTGTTGTCTCCGCGAAGCTCAAGGAAGTCACACACCGCACGGTATATATGTGTTTCTCCACTGACATAATACACGGAGGACACATCGCTATAATCAAAAAAGCGCAGCGGCTGGGCAGACTGATAATCGGCGTTCTGTCGGACGAGGCGACGGCAGGATACAAGCGCTTCCCGCTGGTTCCAGCTGAGGAACGCAAGACCATGTTTGCCAATATCGCAGGGGTCTACAAGGTGGTAGATCAGGATACCCTTTCTTACAGGGACAACCTTGAAAAATACAAGCCGGATATCGTCGTCCATGGCGACAACTGGGAAACGGGATTCCAGAAGCCCGTGCGCGACGAGGTGGTTTCCGTCCTTGCCTCCTACGGCGGCAAGCTGGTGGAATTTCCATATTCCAACAATCCTAAGTACAAGGCACTGGAGGACAGGGCAAGAGCCGAACTGTCCCTGCCCGATGTGCGTCGCTCCCGCCTGAAGAAAACCCTTGAAATGAAAGGTCTTATCACAGCGATGGAAGCCCACAGCGGCATCACTGGTCTGATTGTGGAAAAAACAGCCGTCTATCAGAACGGTGGCACACATCAGTTCGACGCAATGTGGGTCAGCTCGCTCTGCGATTCCACCGCTAAGGGCAAGCCTGACATAGAGCTTGTTGACATGACCAGCCGTTTCCGCACGATTGACGACATCATGGAGGTCACTACCAAGCCGATCATTTTTGACGGCGACACTGGCGGACTCACCGAGCATTTCGTCTACACCGTCCGCACGCTTGAACGTATGGGAGTTTCTATGGTTATTATCGAGGATAAGACCGGACTAAAGAAAAATTCACTCTTCGGCACCGAGGTAAAGCAGACGCAGGATTCTATTGAGAATTTCTGTGAGAAAATACGCGCCGGCAAGAAGGCTCAGAAAACAGCCGACTTCATGATCTGTGCTCGCATTGAGTCGCTGATTCTCGAACGCGGCATGGACGACGCTCTGGAACGTGCTTTCGCATTCGCCGGAGCAGGCGCTGACGCTATTATGATCCACAGCAGACGCAAGGAGCCGGATGAGATCTTTGAATTTATCGCAAAATTCCGCGAAAAGGACAAGACTACTCCTATTGTATTGGTTCCCACCTCTTTCAATACGGTATATGAGGATGAATTCAAAGAGCGCGGCGCCAATATCATTATTTACGCCAATCAGCTCACACGCACCGGATTCCCCGCCATGCAGGACGCGGCAAGGACGATTCTTGAAAATCATCGCGCCAAGGAATGCGATGACAAATGCATGTCCATCAAGGACATTATTACCCTCATTCCAGAGGAATAAGGAGGGAGAGGAATGGCACAACAAACCATTCTCAATGCCGCTGATAATTACGAAGCATTCGACCGCTGGCTTACAGATAATCATATACGCACGCTGCTGCTGGTGTGCGACGATTCAATGAAGTTCCTAAAAATAAAGGATTATATAGACACGCTCCAAAGCCGCATTGGCGTACGTGTGGTAAAATTCGACCGCTTCAGACCAAATCCGCTATATGAATCAGTTGCGGACGGTGTGTCGGTATTCAACACCAATGGCTGCGAAGCTATAGCCGCTATAGGTGGCGGTTCAGCCATTGACGTTGCCAAG
>ONYN01000249.1 GCA_900322085.1 uncultured Eubacteriales bacterium
AACGGAGTAAATCATGTCGTACCATTTTTCTTCTGCGTCAGGATTATCACAGAGACAGTCCATGCAAATAAAGCAATCCGCGTACTGCGGCATTGCGTTTTTGCAGTAGCGTATAGCTTCGGGAGATACGTCCGCCGCCAACAGACGGTAACCCGCGTCAAGAACGGCTCTCGCATCCCTGCCCTCTCCGCAGCCTATTTCAAATATTTGCGATGGACGGTATCTGTCTGCCACCTGCAAAACAATCGGGGTGGCAATGTCGCTGGACCAGCTCAGTCCCAATTGATGGATCGTCTTGTACCTGTCATCGTAGGCTTCATAATATGGTTTCATGTCATATCTCATCTCAGAAATCGTCAGGCAGCTTGTGGAATTTTTCCTGACCCAGGCCGCCCATGGGCTTGTATCCCCCGTCCGATGTGTAAATCGAGTCGGGATTGGTCGCCGCCTTGATAAAGGGATGATCGTTTGCCCTGCCGATATTCTGATTGTACGGACAGACCTCGCGGCAGGTATTGCAGCCCTTGACAGCAGCTCCCTGTCGAAGCAGAAAGGCATTGGAACGGCTGTTTCCGGATGAGGATACATACTTTACACACTTTGCCTTGTCAAAGCCGGACTGCTCCGAAAGAGCGCCAGCCGGACACTGCTTAATGCACTTTTTGCAGTGAATACATTCGCTTGTCTCATCTCCGGTTTCAGGAATGATAAGGTCGGTGATGATATTGCCGATAAAACAGAACGACCCGTATTGCGGCGTGAGCAGCAATCCGCTGTCGCCTATTGCGCCCAGTCCGCAGAGCGAAGCCGCCATGACGTCCGGAACAGGCGAATCGTCCAGAAACCACTCGAATTTGTATTCATTGAAGGCCTTCCGAAGCGCTGTGCAGGTAAGTTCAAGCATCTGAGAGGCGACACGCCTCAGCCTGAACACCTCGCCGGGATCGTCAAAGACAACGTCCGCGTTGGTCGGAAAAACGACACAGATCACCGACTCGGCAAATGGCGGTATTCTGTGCTGATTGTCACAGTCAATCAGCTTGTCCGCAATTTTTTCAAAGGCGCAGACGCCGAAATCAAACAGATTATTGGCATTCATTATCAGACTCAGCATACCGGTCATTTTGTTTGTTCCCTCCCTTTTTTCCACTATATATCGTGGCACAATGACGCCTTACCTGTTTATTGTAACACTTTTTAATGAATTTATCTAGCGCTTTTATAGATAAAATTGCTATAGACAAATTAGTGATTTTGTTGTATGATAGTGAGTAACCATATTCTCAATGATATTGTGCGATATGTATGGATACTGAGAAAAAGGAGGATATTGCAAATGAAAAAATTGCTTATGTTAACCGCCGCGGCACTGGCGGCGCTGACGCTGCTCTGCGCGTGCGGCACCGACGGAAACGACCCCAGTCAGCCCCCGCTCGCAAGCAATTCGGTAATTGTCGCCGACGACTCCATTCCCGACGGAATATCTCCCAATATCACCGGCGTTGTGACAAGCATTTCCGAGGTGCGCGAGGGCATGGTAATGCTTGTTGAAGTTCCTGACGCAAAAAAGACCTACGGCGACAACAGGGTTTATGTCACTGTAACAGGCAAAACCGTGCTGGAAGCGCAGGATAAAACCCGTTACCAGAGTTACAGCCAGATCTCGCCGGGAGATACCGTTTCGGTGTGGTTTACCGGCATTTCCACAGGAACCACCCCGGAATATGCCGTCGCCCAGGGCGTACGCGTCACGTCGAGGGTGGAAGATCAGCTGATGACGGTCCGCCACCATGACAGCGTTATCATGGCGTCTCCCACGGCGGGAGAGGTGACGTCCGGTGATTACAAGCCGCTGCTCTACGGGTCTTACCTCATCACCGACGGCAACGGTACCCTTTGCACGGGATTTGTAAAAAAACCGGTGAATATAGTGGCCTATGCTGTTTCGGCACAATCGGGAGAAACCTTTTATCTGTCCGGCGACGGTTCGATTGACGAACTCGAGCTTCCCGGCACACTGACGGACGGTGAATACACCGTCACGGTCAAGGCGGAATTTGAGGACAGCGCTGACTATTTCGTTTTTACATTGAGCGTGCGTTCCCATGAAGCTGAATAATCACAACGCGCATTGACATTGCGGGGGTACTCCCCGCCGATTTCATATATTTCACATATTGATTTCCTATTGAAAAGGATTGATTTCACAATGAAAAACACCGAAAAAATAATGGACAAAATCGTTGCTCTCTGCAAGAACAGAGGCTTTGTTTATCCCGGCTCCGAGATATACGGCGGTCTTTCTAATACATGGGACTACGGCCCTCTCGGCATGCAGCTTAAAAACAACATCAAAAGCGCATGGCTCAAAAAATTCGTGCAGCAGAATAAATACAATGTCGGTCTTGACTCCGCCATTCTGATGAATCCTCAGACATGGGTGGCCTCGGGACATCTCGGAGGCTTCTCCGACCCGCTCATGGACTGCAAGGAATGCAAGACCCGCCACAGAGCCGACAATCTCATAGAGGATTTTGACGGCACCAACGTCGCGGGCTGGACAAATGAACAGCTTGTCGATTACATCAGGGAAAAGCAGATCCCCTGCCCCAACTGCGGCAAGCACAATTTCTCCGACATCAGACAATTCAACCTGATGTTCAAGACCTTCCAGGGCGTCACCGAGGACACCAAGAGCGAGCTTTATCTGCGCCCCGAAACAGCGCAGGGCATTTTTGTCAACTTTGCCAACATTCAGCGCACCACCCGCCGCAAGGTTCCCTTCGGTGTGGCTCAGATCGGCAAGTCCTTCCGCAATGAGATTACCCCCAAGAACTTCATCTTCCGCGTGCGTGAATTTGAACAGATGGAGCTTGAATTCTTCTGCAAGCCCGGCACTGACCTCGAATGGTTTGAATACTGGCGCGCCTTCTGCCGCGACTGGCTCTATTCGCTCCATATCAAGGAGGAAAACCTGCGTCTGCGCGACCATTCTCAGGAGGAACTCTGCTTCTACTCCAAGGCGACCACCGACTTTGAGTACCTCTTCCCCTTCGGCTGGGGCGAACTGTGGGGCGTCGCGGACAGGACGGACTATGATCTCACCCAGCATATCAATACCAGCGGCAAGAGCCTTGAATACTTCGACCCCACAACCAACGAAAAATACATTCCCTATGTCATCGAGCCTTCGCTCGGTGTGGAACGTCTCTTCCTTGCCCTGATTACCGAGGCTTACGACGAGGAGGTAGTGGACGAAGCCAAGAACGACGTCCGCACCGTGCTCAGACTGCATCCTGCCCTTGCCCCCTTCAAGGCGGCCGTCCTGCCCCTCTCCAAGAAGCTTGCCCCCGCAGCCGAGGAGATTTACACCGAGCTCACCAAGGATTTCATGGTGGATTTCGATGACACCGGCTCCATCGGCAAAAGATACCGCCGCGAGGACGAAATCGGCACTCCCTACTGCATTACGGTTGACTTCCAGACGGTGGGCGACGACAAGACTCCTGCCGACCACTGCGTCACAGTACGCGACCGCGACACCATGGAGCAGGTCCGAATCCCGATAGAGCAGCTCAGGAGCTTCCTGGCGGAAAAAACGGCATTTTAACATGATGCTTTTTTACCGGCGTTAAATATGTCCCTGCGCGGCGGGAAATGATGAGTCTTGATTTTCCCGCCGCGCATTTTTTATGTTTTTTTGTATTATTTTGATGTAAAATAACAGTTTTATATTGACATTGTTCGATAATATGGTATAATTAATGTACTTTGTTTTCTTATAACAAAGTGATAGCAATTATTTATTTGTAAGGAGCGGTTACTGATGGATTATGAAGAATACATCGCTGCGGAAGAAGAATCGGAAATCTCATTGCAACGGATTATGGCCGTTTTGATCAGCAAAAAATGGGTGATTCTGCTGTCCACAGTTATTTTTGCATGCGCTTTTCTGAGCTACGCTGTTATCAATCAAAAAGGCACTTCACAAGCT
>ONYN01000245.1 GCA_900322085.1 uncultured Eubacteriales bacterium
CGTCGGCAGGCTATAAAAGACCGAATCTGTCTTCTGACAATTGGCAGATCCGGTCTTTTGCTATATTCAAAAAAACGGTTCACTCCAGGTTGCACGCCACAATTGCTACTTTAGTGCCGGGGGAGTTCTCCGTTTTTTCAAAATTGATTTCCGTGAAATATCACTGGGCGCGGTTGACAATTTTTGTGTGCTATGATATAATCAACTTACAAACATCCTCAGGTGATTTGCCATTAAATGATTCGCGGCAATATGTTAATTTAGTCTGAGTAAGGAGTAGTTGTCATGCGGGATTTATGCATTATGGAACCGTTCAATCTGACATTTTTTGGCGTAGCGGCGTTTTTTTTGCTTTTACTTGTTGGGGGAAGCATGTTCATGCGGAGCAAAAGTGAACGCGTAAAGCGTATGGTAATTGCCTCGGCTGCCGTTGTAACACTTGCGGGATTTATTGCATACAAGTATTTTCTTTCAATTGACACCGAGTATGATGTACTGACCGCTTCAACGGGCGGCTTCAACTGGTGGGGTGAGCTGCCTTTGCAGCTTTGCAATATCAATATGCTTCTGATTCCGGTTGCGGTGCTTTTTGATTTGCAAATGCTCATGAGCTTCTGTTTCTTTGTTGGGTCCATTTGCGCTTCGCTGGCAATTATCATGCCCGGAACAGGATTTGATCATTATTCTATATTCCTGCCCCGAATGCTTGGATATTTCGGAACACATTACATGATAGTCATCATGGCGCTCGCAATCGTGACATTCGGTCTCTACCGGCCCCAATTCCGTGATATGCCTAAAACCTGTGTTGTTATACTTGTTATATCATTTTGCACTTTTTTGATTAATGTGCTGCTTCGGATAACCGGTCTGTATTCAGAAGCCAATTATTTCTATTCGATTGACCCAATCGGCAATCCTCTGCTCGAATTGTTTCACAATCTGATTCCGGTGCCGTTTCTGTATCTGCTTCCCAGTTTGCTGATACTTGTCCCTTACATGACGCTTATAACGCTTGGATTCTGGGTGTATGATCGCAAAAAGAATGTTTTGTCAGACGTTCCCCAAGCAGGTGTTTCCTCCGGGTTGAGCAAATAGAACGGTCATTTATCCTGAAAGGTGTGTATTAAGTATGAAAAATAAAGTTGCTTCTCTTGTAATCGGATTGCTCGCCATCGCTATAGGTGTGGGCTACGGAATGCGCGCCCTTGGGTACATTGATGATTTTACAATCTTCATTCCGGGATGGTGGACAGTATTCATTATTGTGCCGGGTCTGATATCGTTGTTTAACAGGGGTTCAAACAAATTTGTTTCCCTTTGCATTATTGCGGTAGGCGTTTTGCTGTTTTTGTCTCAGCAGAATATTTTTGCCGACTATCTTAAAAAACTGCTGATTCCGGCGATCATCATTATTTTCGGTTTAAGCCTTATATTGAATTCCTTCTTTGGCGGCTCCCAAAAAAAGCAGCAGTTGATTGATCCTGTTATCACGAATGACGGCTCGATTCCTGCATATGAGGTTTCGTTCGGTGAAGTCAGCCCCAATTACTTTGGCAAACAGTTTGAAGGGTGCAGCATGGATATCACATTCGGATCCGGAAAACTCGACCTTCGCAACGCCATTATCGACAGGGACGTTGCCATCTCAATCAACACAGCTTTTTCGGGGGTAGATGTCATACTGCCGCCGGGATGTCGTGTTGATGTGCATACATCAACGAGCTTTGCGGGAGTAGAAAATAAATACCTCTCAGCAGATGATCCAAACGCGCCTCTTGTACAGATTTACGTTTCCGTCAGTTTCGGCGGAGTCAATATTAAATAAAAGTAGGGGGATTTTCATTCAAATGACGTATATTACGGGCGATACTCATGGAGACTTCAGACGCTTTTTTGAGTTTGCCGCCAGAATGGAGCCAAGACCGGGAGATGTCATGATTGTTCTGGGCGATGCGGCTTTGAATTATTTCGGTGACGAGCGGGACAGAAAAAGGAAATATTTTGTAAATAACTTTCCGTTTGACACTTTTTGTATTCACGGAAATCATGAGATGCGGCCATTTGATGTTCCGGGAATGCAAACAAAAGAATACCGCGGGGGAACAGTTTGGTACGAAGAGGATTTCCCGAAGATTGTATACGCAAAGGACGGAGAGGTCTATGATTTTGACGGATATTCCTGTTTGGTGATTGGCGGAGCATACAGCGTAGACAAATATCTCCGTCTGGCAAGGGGGCTGCATTGGTTTGAAAACGAGCAGCCTTCCGAAGAAATAAGGCAAGAGGTTGAGCAGCGGCTTAATGAATGGGGACATAAGGTGGACATCATTCTCAGCCATACATGCCCTCTGAAGTATGAACCCATAGAAACTTTTATCAGTGGTATAGACCAAACCAGCGTGGATACGAGCACAGAGGAATGGCTTGACACAATAGAGGAAAGTGTGGAATATAAAAAATGGTACTGCGGACACTTCCACACTTCTAAGAAAACACACAGGCTTCAATTTATGTTTGAGGACATAGATGTGCTGAGTATTGCTTGCAACAAAAAAGATAGCCGTTCAAGCCAATAGGTGGACTGCTATAGACGGAGGATTTCTTTATGAAGTATGATTTATTTTCAGGCAAAAAATGGATTGTGTCGATTCTGGCCGCGATGATTCTTTTAGGTATCATTCTGTCTTCATGCGGCTCAGACACGAAGCAGGATTCTTCCGCTATACCCGATCCATCCGATGACATTTCTTCAATCGCGCGGGTTGACGAGGACAGTAAACCCGGTCATGCGGACGACCCGATTGATCGGCTTGCCGGAGTTTTCTACATTGACGGGGACACATCGGCCTCTTGTGTCGAAATCAATTCAGACGGCAGCTTTACTGCGTATTATGCAAGCGGAAATGTTGAGCAAACAGGATATGTCAGGTTCGAAGAGGACAACACAAACCAGAATTCAAAATTCTATGTGTATGTATTCTACACAGACGAAGGAAATCCTTACATGGGGTTTGTGTACGGCGGCGAGGAACATATAGACCAATTTGAAACGGGAAACGGCGGCGGTGTCATCTACCAAAGAGTCAATCCCTGACATTTTCCAGTTTTACATTCCGAGTAAAAATGAGAAAAACATCCGCATTGAAATTCCTCTGTTTGGAGTTATTTCAATGCGGATGTTTGATTGTTGTTTCATCAAAGTTTTGATTGAAAAATCTCGGCTTGCTTTTCAGCGAATGCAGCAGTGGATTTTACAACGTCGTCAGAAAGCGGTATGGGAATACCGGCACGTTCAAGCGTCTCGGAATACCCGTACATTCCGCCAATGGAGCAGAGCTTGAGATAATGCTCCCAAGCACCGTTGTTTTCCACTTTTCTGCGGTAGAGCGAAAATGCACCCATCTCAGCAAGTGCATAGTCGATGTAGTAGAAGGGATAGAGGAAGATGTGCTGCTTCTGCATCCAGAACGCTCCGCTTTCGAGAAACTCATTCCCATCGTAATCCCGCCATGGCATGTATTTTTGCTCGATTTCCTTCCAATACCTGCGCCAATCCTCTGCATTTGAGTCCGGATTTTCAAATACCCTGTGCTGGAACTCATCCACAGACACGAGGTAGGGAATGGTTTTGAGTGCCTCGGTGAAATGTGCATAGCGATATTTGTCTGCCTTGTCTCCGAAAAAGCTTTCCATGTATGGGTAAGCAAACAGTTCCATTGTCATGGAGTGAATCTCGCAGATCTCACTGGTGGAGTTGGCGAGAGAGGGGAGAGGAAGCTGCCTTGCCGCGTAATAGAATTCAAATGCATGTCCGGCTTCATGTGTAAGTACATCGACGTCGGCAGATGTACCGTTAAAGTTGGAGAAAATAAATGGCGCCTTATAATCCGGCATGGATGTGCAATAGCCGCCGAGGTGCTTGTTCTCGCGAGTAACCAGATCGAACAGTTCGTGCTCGGTCATGAATTCAAAGAATTCTCTGGTTTCGGGAGAAATATCGTCGTACATTTTTCGCGCTTTCTCGACAAGCTCTTCGGGTGTGCCAATCGGATCCGCATTGCCGTCAGGAAATACAAGCTGTTCGTCATAATAACGCAGCTTGTCGATACCAAGCCGAGTTGCCTGTTCTTTATACATTTTGTCGCATATCGGTGTGATATATTTGCGTACAGCTTCCCGGAATTCAGCAACTTCCTTCGCGCCGTAATCATAGCGTCCGCGAGCGAGGTAAACATAGTCAATATAATTGTCGAAGCCCAGCGCTTTGGCTATGCGGCAGCGAAGTCTGACCAGCCGTCCATACTGCTCCTCCAGTGTGGAGGAAACGCTCTCGTATAGGTTGGCCCACGCCGTAAAAGCCTCTCTGCGTTCCTCTCGGTCGGAGGACTGCATATGTCGTAGAAGGCCGTAAAAATTACAGGTTTCGCCGCGAAACTCCGTAGAACAGGAGGCAGCAGTCTTGGAATATTCTGTGCTGATGTTGTTTTCCTCAATGGAAGGTTCGATGATTTCATCGTTCATCAATCGGTTTTCGATTTCCGCGGTGTGGAAGTAATGACTGCCGTAGATTTCTTCGAGCCGCGGGCGGAATTGACTTTTGACGATAGTTTCGCCCCATTTTTTCATAACGGGAGTTAATTTAGGTATAGCTTCATTGAAGTACTCAATCTCGCCGTCATAGAATTCGTCCTTCATGTTGACAGTGTTGCGTACATATGCTATCACGTACATCGTTTCAAGTTCACCTGAGATTTTGTGCCAATTGAGGAAAGCCTTGTGAGCCTGCTCAAAGCTTTCGGCTTTCTCAAATTCAGCTATGCAAGACGTGAGAGCCTTTTCCACCGTTTCACTGTCGGGGCGGACGTATTTCAGATCTTTGAATTTTTCCATTAGAATACAATCCCTCTTAAAAAATATGAAATACCGCAGCCTATCTACTGCAAAAAGCGATAGGCTGCGGATTGATTATACTGATGATTATGAATGTACAGAGATACGGGAACCGATCAATTCTCAGCCGAAATATCTCTTCAGCAGACCAGCGAAAGCCTTGCCGTGACGTGCTTCATCGCGAGCCATCTCGTGAACCGTGTCGTGAATCGCGTCGAGGTTCAGTGCCTTTGCACGCTTTGCAAGGTCGGTCTTGCCTGCGGTAGCGCCGTTTTCTGCTTCGACTCTCATCTCAAGATTCTTCTTGGTGGAATCGGTCAGAACTTCGCCCAGAAGCTCGGCAAACTTGGCAGCGTGCTCCGCCTCTTCAAAGGCAGCCTTCTCCCAGTATGCGCCGATTTCAGGATAACCCTCACGGTATGCAACTCTGGACATTGCCAGATACATGCCGACTTCGGAACATTCACCGTTGAAGTTAGCTCTGAGATCCTCCTTGATATCTTCAGGCACATCGGAAGCAACGCCAAGCACATGCTCGGCAGCCCATGTCATTTCTTCTTCCTGCTTGACGAACTTAGAAGCGGGAACGCCGCACACGGGGCATTTTTCGGGGGCTGCGTCACCCTCATAAACATATCCGCAAACAGAACATACAAATTTTGCCATAATAAATACCTCCATTTTCAGTACATTTGTTCGCATCATATCGGTGGAAAAACAGCGATATGAACGAAATGTACTTTTTATGTAATTATAACATAAATGTGATTACAATTAATCAATAAATTGTGAACACACAATGATTTCAAATATTATTTTGAAATTCCGAATATCAAAAAGCCATATTCGCTTGCGACTGTGCGAATATGGCTTTTAATGAATGGTTAAGCCTTTTGCTTTTTCATTTTTCCGGCGTCCTCACGGGATTCACCCTGGTAAACTCTGTAGTTGCCCTTGGTGGATTTCTTGACTACATAGAGTGCGCTGTCTGCGCATTTCAAGGCCTCTGTGACTGCTGCCATGCTTGCCTCCTGAGAGGTGGCAATTCCTATGGAGCAGTTGACCCTTCGATTTTTTGGCACTTCAAAGTCGTGACCCATCTTGGACTTTATTTCACCCTCGAAGCCATTGGTTTCATCAAGTTTTCTGTAAATGTCCTTAGCGACCTTTACACCTTCGCTTTCGTCGGCATCAGGCAGAATGACGAGGAATTCATCTCCGCCGTAGCGTACGCTGTAGCCTGTTTCTCCGACAATGTCCTTAAACAGCTTGGAGAAAGAGACAAGCAGGACGTCGCCGATATCGTGGCCGAATGTATCGTTGTAGAACTTGAAATTATCAAGGTCGATATAGAGAACAGTAGTGGGAATCTCACGGGTTTTGTTCTTGGCGGCAAGCTTGTCGAATTCTTCATCGAGATACTTGGCAAAGCCCTGACGGTTAAGCAATCCGGTGAGCATATCGGTAACAGAAGTCTTTTCGAGCTTGGCGTTCATCTCCTGGATTTCCAGACGGGATTTGAGTCTGCGTGTGGAATCTATGAGCTGACGGAAGGCAAATTTGATGATATTGAGATCATCCTCGTCGAGCTGATCATAGTTGTGAACAAAATTGTCGTGGGAATTAATATAAGCGATAAACAGATGATTGAGCTGTTCCTTGTCGTACACCGGAATACACATCATGGAGAATACCTGGTTCACTCCGAAATTACTGATAAAATCGGAATAATCATAGAATCTCTTCTCTGTGCGTGTAATGACAAACGGATGGTGGGGCGTACGGAAGAAATCAATGACGTTATTTAGACGCACTCCTCTAAGCTCGATGGACTTTTCAGAGAAATTTGAAACAATGTTTTCTCCGTCGACGGTGAACATAAAGATATTGTTCACGTTGAAATTGCGCTTGATAAGCTTGACAGATTTTTTATAGAGAGACTCTACATTATCAATGTCATCTCTGTTCATCAGCTTCTGCCAGGACGAGAGGAAACGGATATTCTTGTTCTGGGTATCCAGCTCGATCTCGGAACCTACGCGGCGGGCAAGTTCGATCAGCTGGAAGGAACTGACCTTTTTAAGGCCGGAACCGATCTTTTGGGTGGCGACATTCTTGTTGTTGAGTATGGCAAAGAGCCGGTCGGCTTTTTCCATGCAGTTGTGCTTTTTGAAGTGATCAATGCACTTGTTAAGGACGGCTTTGAAGTTGTCCATTTCGCCTTTTTCTTTATAAAATGCCGACTGCTCGATGGCAAATATCATGTAAACGAAGAAATAGAGATCATCCGCGCGTTCCATGTGATATTTTGCTTTGTCAAAGAAGCGCTGCGCCTCCTCGGGATTGGATTTTTTGAGCAGCAGAGCCTTGCTGATGTAGAAAAGGAACAACTCATTGTCCCATGACGTGTAATCAGGAGTTCCTTCGGGGAAAAGAAGGTGATGGAGGATATACTCCATCTTATTGAGATAGAACTGCGCGTTGTACTCAATGTGAAGCTTGTAATTGCAGTAGACCAGCATACCGTAAAGTTTGGACATATTACAGTATTCCAGGTTGAGCTGGTCGAGGTACTTCATGATGCGTATGGTGGTGGTGAGCATGTCAATTGCTACGCCATACTCGTCCATCAGTATTTCATTGAGGGCCATGTTATACAGAGTCATACCGATCTCATCCGCAAAACCAAGCTTATACCAAACATCAATCGCGGAATTAAAGAAATCACTTGCATAGTTGTAGTGACCCATAATGATTCTGTTGTAGCCCAGACCGTTGTAAATAATGCCCGCTTCACGCATGTTGTCGGCCTGCTCGTAGACCTTGAGCTGACACTTATAGTAATAGTCGGCAACATTGTAGTAGCCGTATCGAATGGTAAATCTGATGTGCTTTTCCCACATAAGCAGGAGCAGATAGTCGTTCTTAAGTTCTTTCGCGATATTGGTGCTGGTGACAACGTGCTCGCGGCTCTCGCAGAAATTCAGTGAGTCGCGGTAGTAGGTCTGGTCGTTGCCGTAACCGAATGCCACCACATAGGCGAGGTTGTTGAGGTATTCGTACTTCCGGGAGAGAGAGAGAAAGTCGTTGTCAATTTCATATGAGACGCCGAAAGCCGACACAAGATAATCCTGCGCCCAGCCTCTCATCATTGCCTTGTATCGCAGCAAGTCGGCCTGAAACATGAGGAAACCGTCACCGCTGCCGTAGGCAATGCGCTTGCATTCCAGAACGTAATCCATAGCCTTCGCCTCATCGCGCTTGTAAATATTGGCAAGGCAGGCAAGCTCATTGAAGTTGTACTCGAAGTTGATTTCATGCAGATCTTTGTTGGTGATATAAACGCCGCGCATGATTTCACTCATTTCGATGGCCTCGTCGTAATCGCCGTGAAGGAAAAGGGCATTGCCGTAGATATTGTAAAAAATATATCTTTCCTTGGCGGTAACGAACATATCGCCCGATTCAAGCTTCTGGCGGATAGTGTCAAAATACATGAGCGCCTGTTTCAGACAGAGCATGTTGATCATATTGTTGAGCATGATGAGATAAACGCCGAAGAACGCTTTATCCGGTACGAAGGGAATGTGACGGTTATCCGATACGATCATGCTGTCAAACTCCCAGTAGAGCATCATGTTTTTGGTTTCGATACGTCTGGAAAAGAGATCCCACATATCCTGAATGTATTCATCCACCTCGTACTTTTCGTTGAAGTCGGCAAGCACGGAGAAGTGTTTTTCAGTGTTGGTATGGGTGAGCTTTTCGAGGAACTCCAGAAGAGATCTCTCACAGTACTGGAGGTTGTCAAAAATAAGGAGCAGCGGAACGACGTCGGCAATGGTATTGAATATTTTGATAAGATCGGTGATAAAAAGCGCGTGTTCATATTCCGCTTCATTGCGCACGATCGTTTCGACTCGTCTGCATGTGCCGCATTCAAAATAGGTCTTGAAAATATTAACATGCAAAGGATAAACGTCGCAGTCGCTCAAAAAGGCAGAATACTCTATGTCGGAGAAATACCGCTTGTACAGCGCGCCAATCCAGTCAATGAGAGGTGCATAAGCCGACTGCATCAAACCGGGTTTGAATTCATGGTAAAGGGTTTGCACGGCGTTTTCACTGTCGTTGGAGGCAACCAGAACGTCTTCAAATTTAATTGTAAATGTATTGCTGTATTTAATAAAAAGAAGCTTTCCGTTCTTTTTGCTGGAGTCGTTCATCAAAGACTCAACCAGGCTGTTAACGTCTTTTTTTGATGTACCTTCCATTACAAATCATTCCTTTGCGAATTTGATGAGAACTTACATATAAATAATTATATCAATTACACGCAAAAATTTCAATATTTTTTTAAAAATATTTGTTATTTTTTTTATAATAATTATAAATCAATATTGTTCAGTAAGAATTAAGCGAAAATGCCGGCGCCCGCGAGCATTTCTTCGGCGGTTTTGAGCATGGTATCGGTGATCATATCGCCTCCGTTGATGCGGGCAAGCTCATGCTTGCGCTGCTCAAAATCGAGAGGTGTGACTGATGTAAATGTTCTGCCGTCGGAAACATTCTTCTGGATGAGCAGGTGTGTGTCGGCCTGTGCCGCCATCTGTGCAAGGTGGGTAATGCAGATAATCTGACGGGTGCGGGAGACTTCGTGAAGTTTGACGCCGACCTTGTGCGCCGCCCGTCCGCTTATGCCCGTGTCCACTTCGTCAAAAATCATGGTGTCGATGTCGTCAATATCGGCAAGGACAGTTTTGATGGCCAGCATGATGCGGCTGAGTTCACCGCCCGAAGCGATTTTTCCTATCGGCTTGGGTGGCTCACCGGGGTTTGCTGAAATAAGGAATTCCACACTGTCCGCACCGGTAACACTAAGATTACAGGGCTGAATGTCAACGGCAAGTCTGACCGACGGCATATCAAGGAAGGCAAGCTCACGTCCGACCGCCTCGCAGAATTTTACTGCGGCCGCCTTGCGAAGCTCGGTGATTTCCGCAGCGGCCTCAACCGCTCTGCGGTAACATTCACGCGCCTTGCGGGTAATTTCCGCAAGCAGCTGATCCGAACGCTCTATTGATTCCAGCTGGGCGCGCGCCTTGTCCAGAAAGACAAGCGCTTCCTGTTCATCGCCGTATTTGCGACGTATTTTTGAGAGCAGTTCAAGCCGGGTTTCAATTTCGTCGAGTTCGGATGGATTGAATTCGTTTTCATCGTTCATGGAGCTGATATCAGATGAAATATCCTCCAGTTCATAAACCATTGCGCTGAGTCTTTCGGCAAGCGCGCCTGAACCGTCACAAACAGTTGAAATATCGTACAAAAGTCCGGCACACTGCTGAAGCATATTCAGGGCGCCGTCCGAATCTTCGCCGCCGTTTATCAGACCGTGTGCGCCGCTGAGTGCATTGGTGATCCTCTCAGAGTTTTCGATAGCTTGCCTGCGTTTTTTGAGGGAATCGGTTTCACCGACCGTAATATTGACAGACTCAATTTCATTTATCTGAAATTTAAGCATATCGGCACGTCTTGCCTTTTCGGCGTCGTCAGTGCGCATTTTGCTCATTTCATGGGCTGCCGAGGCGTATGCCTTATACAAAGCGGCATATTCGGTGAGTTTGTCGGAATACCCGCCGATGCTGTCAAGGTACCTCATGTGCCTGTCGGTAGACATTAATGCCTGATTCTCATGCTGACCGTGAATGTTAATCAGCAGCTTTCCCGCACTGCGAAGATCGGAAATGCTCGCCGGACGGTCGTTGATTCTGACTGAATTTTTGCCGTCTGCGCGTATTTCACGCCGCAGCATAAGGATTCCGCCGCTTTCGGCGTCGGGTTCATATCCAAGCTCTCCGAGAGCGTGAATGGCGGCGGGGGAGAGGTTGTCAAATTCCGCGCTTACAAATGCCCTGTCTGCTCCGGTGCGGATCAGCTCACGGCTGGTGCGCTGACCGAGTACCGCATTGATTGAATCGACCAGAATGGATTTGCCCGCGCCGGTCTCGCCGGTGAGCACATTGAAGCCCTTGCTGAAATTAATTTCGGCGCGTTCTATGACCGCTATGTTTTCAATATACAGCTTACTTAACATTATCTATAACCGTCCTGTACGCCGTCAATTGTTATGAGGCGAATTTATATAATTGCACCGGAGTAAAATTACCCTCGGAGCAGTATTTTTTGCATTTCATCACAAAGAGATTCCGCGTCCTTTTCGGTCTTGCAGAGCAGAAAAATGGTATCCTCACCGGCAAGAGTGCCGACAATATTTTCACGGCTGATACTGTCGAATGAGGCACACACAGCCTGTGCCATTCCTGTCAGGCACTTGACACATACTATATTTTGCCCTCTGGAGACGGATACCGCGTT
Organism: uncultured Eubacteriales bacterium; assembly: GCA_900322085.1. Lineage (GTDB taxonomy): Bacteria > Bacillota > Clostridia > Oscillospirales > Acutalibacteraceae > RUG762. The sequence continues at coordinate 11,269 of ONYN01000245.1, forward strand.
CTCTGTGAACATGGCGAGGAATTTTGATGTGTTGACCGGACTTTTCGTGCCGGTTTCGGTGTATTTGTAGCCGCCTGAACCGTCCGGAGTTTTCACCAGGCGGAGTGCTTTAATGTCCCGTGACACAGTCGCCTGCGTCACGTTGAAGCCCGATTCGCAAAGACTCAGCATAAGCTCCTCCTGCGTTTCGACGTTCCGCGAGCGAATGATCTCAAGTATTCGCTTTTGCCTTCCGTTTTTCAATGAAATCAACCTCCCGCGGTCTCAATGAAGCATTTTTTCTGTAAATACCCTTGAAAAGCTGTTCTGCTTGATAATAATAAACTTTGCGTTCAGTTTAGACCGCTTGATATGTATGGTGCAGCCTTTATCTACCTGGAATATTCCGTCCCCGTCTATGGTGAGATAGAGCTTGTTGTCATATGTGATATTGGGCTCGATATCCAGGCATGAATCGCTTGAGAAAATGATTGAGCGGTTGCACAGCGAATGTGGGCAGACAGGAGTGAGAAGGATGCTCTTGACACTCGGATCGACCACCGGTCCTCCCGCGGAGAGGGAGTAAGCTGTGGAGCCTGTAGGCGTGGAGATAATAATGCCGTCGGCGCGGTAACAAAGACAGGCGTCGCTGTTGTGCATGATATTGAAATCCATTATATGTGACATTGCGCCGCGTGAAAGAACCACATCATTGAGTGCGATGTTGCGATATCTGCACTTGCCGTGGAGCCTGACCGAAACGTCGAGCATCATGCGGCGCTGAATTTCATATTCCTTGGTGAAAAGGCGGGAAATCAGTTCCAGTTCACCCGTTTCCAAACCTGCCATAAAACCCAATCTGCCCTGATTCAGCCCCAGAATAGGCTTGTCACAAACGGCCGCAATGGTGGCCGAGCGCAGGATGGTGCCGTCGCCGCCGATGGCAATGACGGCATCGCACAATCTGGTAAGCTCATTGATGCTGTCTCCCGAAATATCGCAGCATCCCTTATATATGTCTCTGTCTGAATTCATCATGATAACCCGCGCTCCGTGTTCGTGCAAGGCGTTGCACAGAGCAACGGTGCTGTCGTAAATGCCCTGTTTGTCATTGTTGGGAGTGACCAACAGTTTCATAATTCATTCCCCGATTCCTTTGCGGCAATTAAAGGGCGCTGTGCGAATCGCTTACCAGCTTCGCCACGTCGAATTCGTCAGAGGGTAGCGCACTGTCGTCCTTTGCCGCGTAAATAAGATATTCGATGTTGCCCTCGGGTCCTTTGATGGGCGAATAATCCAGCCCGATGATCCGGAATTTGTTCTGATACATCAGGTCGATGATCTTCTCAATGACTTCGCGGTGAATTTCCGGTTCACGAACAACGCCCTTTTTGCCCACCTTCCCCTTGCCTGCTTCAAACTGAGGCTTGATAAGGCACATGATTTCTCCACCGTCCTTGAGAAGCTGTCTGACAACCGGTACCACCAGCGACAGTGAGATGAAGGATACGTCCACACTGGCAAAATCCAGTTTGTCTTCTATCTGATCCGGTGTGACATAGCGTATGTTTGTGCGTTCCATATTTATCACACGAGGGTCGTTGCGCAGTTTCCAAACGAGCTGACCGTATCCCACGTCGACGGAATAAACTTTTCTGGCTCCGTTCTGGAGCATACAGTCGGTGAATCCTCCGTGAGAAGCACCGACGTCCATGCATATCTTGTCCTTAAGCTCAATACCGAAAACCTTTACAGCCTTGTCCAGCTTAAGACCTCCGCGGCTGGCAAAGGGAAGCTTTTCGCCACGCACCTCAATTTTTGAGTCAGAGCGTATCTGTGTGCCGGGCTTGTCCTCCTTCTGGTTGTTGACAAAGACAATGCCCTCCATAATCATGGCCTTTGCCTTCTCGCGGCTGTCGGCCAGTCCCGCTTCAAACACAGCGGTATCGAGTCTGATCTTATCGCTCAATTGATTCCTTCCTTTTCGATTTGTATATTGTGTCATACATTCCGTCCGGGTCAAGACCGAGTTTGGCAAGCGACGAATCCACCGACGCGTGCGGAATAAATCTGTCGTCAACGGCGCGAATGGTAAATTGACCGTTCCACCCGCTTTCGCACAGCAGGGCGCACAGGTTTTCTCCCACGCCGCCGTGCTTTATGCCCTCTTCAAAAAAGATGATGTTGTTGTAAGCCGACGCTTTTCTGACCGCATCGGGGGGAATGGGTTTGACAAGCCCCAATTTAAGCAAATCGACCGGTGTATTCTCCTGTGAAAGCTTTTTCGCCGCAAGACAGAGATTGCCGAATATCCGGCCGTATGTGACTGCCAGCGTGTCGCTTCCTCTGCCGAGAAGGTCGTAATCATTGCCCTCCGCGTCAAATCCGTCTGGCTTGTATTTTTCTGCGCCGCGCGGATAGCGCACCACCGAAGCACCGCTGTATTCATACATGCTCTTGTGAAGCATGGTTTTCATTTCGCTGAAATATGCGGGACAGTAGATATGAATGTTGGGAATGGTCCCGAGCATGGCGGTATCAAAAACGCCCTGATGGGTTTCGCCGTCCTCACCGACAATTCCCGCACGGTCAACCGCGAATGTCACGTTGAGGTTCTGAATGGCCACATCGTGAATCAGCTGGTCGTAGCCGCGCTGCAAGAAGCTGGAATATACTGCGAAAACCGGCTTCATTCCGTTGGCTGCCATTCCGGCACAGAATGTCACGGCATGACCCTCGGCAATTCCTACGTCAAAGAAGCGTCTGCGATAGGTGGAGGCAAATTCCGAGAGTGCCGTGCCGGATTTCATCGCCGCTGTCACCGCGCAGACTGTTTCGTCCTCCGCGGCAAACTGACAGAGACTTTCGGCAAACACATCGGAAAACGTAGTGCTGCCGTGCTTAGGTTCACCGGAGTCGATGTCGAAACCGGAAATTCCGTGGAATACCTTTGGCTTAAGCTCGGCAGGTTCATACCCCTTGCCCTTTACGGTGCAGATGTGAATCAGTACCGGACGATTGTTCATTGACTTAGCGACATTCAGAGTGCGTTCGAGCAGCTTTTCGTTGTGCCCGTCCACCGGTCCGATATAGAGAAATCCCATATCCTCAAAAATTGTGCCGCGTCTGTGCAGAATAGCACCTTTAAGTGCTTTTTTGGAGCGGAAGAATATATTGTTTATCTTTTCGCCTAAAAAAGGAACTCTCTGCAGAGCCTTAGATATTTTGGTTTTCACGCGGATGTACCCTCTGCGTGTGCGTATTCCCGCGAGGTATCGCGCCATAGAGCCAACATTTTTTGATATCGACATTTTGTTATCGTTGAGTATTACGATAACCCGTTCATGCATACGTCCGAGGTTGTTGAGTCCCTCGTACGCCATACCTCCGGTCAGAGCGCCGTCACCGATGACCGCCACGACATACCCGTCGTCTCCGTTGAGCTTTTTGGCGGCAGCCAGACCACTTGCCGCGGATATGGATACACTGCTGTGTCCGGCAATCATGGGGTCGTGAATGCTCTCGCTCGGCTTTGGAAAGCCAGACATGCCTCCTTCGGTGCGCAGAGTGGAGAACCATTCCCTCCGGCCTGTGAGAAGCTTGTGGGTGTAGCACTGATGACCTACGTCAAAGACGAATTGATCGTGGGGCGAATCAAATACCCTGTGCATGGCGACAGTCAACTCAACGACTCCCAGATTGGACGCGAGATGTCCGCCGTTGAGAGAGACCGTTTCAATCAGCCGCTCCCTGATTTCGGCGCAAAGCGTGTCAATCTGTTCTCTGCTGTAGTTCTTTATGTCAGCCGGCGAATTTATCGTATCCAATAAGGATTCAGACATTTGTAAATTACCACCCTTACGGTTTTTTTAATAAAAAGGCGATACAATTTTATGGCAGCGGAATAATGAGCGGAACGAGGATTCCTGTCAGCACACCGCCCACCACTTCAAGCGGAGTGTGTCCGAGCATTTCCTTAAGTTCCTTGAAATCGGGATCCTCGTGTTCCTCTTCGATGGCCGTTTTTCTCATCTGATTGATGATTTTCGCGTGCTCGCCGGCCTCATGCCTTACACCCATTGCGTCGTAGATCACGATTGCCGCGAGCGCCACCGAGAGCGCGAAGAATGTCGAACCGACGCCTTCAAACCTTGCGCAGGAAATGACCAGCGCCGTTACAGTGGCCGAATGTGCGCTGGGCATTCCGCCTGCTCCCGAAAGACGTTCCAATTTAAGCTCATGGGTCAAAAAATAATTGATGATAAACTTGCACACCTGAGCTGCTGCCCAGGAGGAAAGCGAGCATATTAACACATAATTGCCGAATATTGCCCTCAAACCGTTCATTGATAATTACCTCCCAGGTTAATTGATCCTGCCCTCAAGCATTTTTGCAAATTCTTTGAGGAATTGAGCCTTCTCACCGAGAGGCTCGACAGCTTCGACTGCAAGAGCCGTAAATCTGGCGGCTTCCAAGCGGGCATTTTCAAGACCGAGCAGGGAAACATATGTAGATTTATCATTGCCGATGTCGCTTTCCACGGGCTTGCCGAGAACCTCCGCGGTGCTTGTAACGTCGAGAATATCATCGGTAATCTGGAATGCTATGCCGATGTTTTCCGCGTATTTTTCGGCTGTTGCAATCATTTCGTCGCTGCCGTCAGCCGCGATAACGCCCATGATGCAGGCTGCCTTAATAATGGCGCCGGTCTTGCCGGAGTCCATGACGCGAAGCTGGTCAAGACCGACATGCTTCCCCTCGTTCTTCAGATCGATCACCTGACCGCCGACCATTCCTGCGGCACCGCAAGCATGCGCAAGTACGGCGGCAGCCTTTACGGTGAGATCAGGACGAAGACGGCTGCCCGACAGCATTGTCTCAAAGGCGAGAGGCTGCAAAGCGTCGCCCGCCAGAAGAGCGGTGTCCTCTCCGAATTGAATGTGGCATGAGGGCTTGCCACGGCGCAGGTCGTCGTCGTCCATGCACGGCAGGTCGTCGTGAATCAGCGAATATGTGTGTATCATCTCCACGCCGCACGCAAAGGGCATTGCGTCCTCGGGATCGCCTCCGGCGGCGCGGCAGAATTCCAGCGCAAGTATAGGGCGAATTCTTTTGCCTGCGTCAAGCAGACTGTAACGCATGGCTGCAAGCAGTTCAGGATGCATCGAACCACACTCTGATGTGAGTCTGTCAAGTTCCGCCTCTATTTTCGGGAGCCAATGACTCTGTCTTTCCTTCACGATATTACTCATGTCAATAATCCTCCTTGTTTGAATCGGTATCGCTGTTTAAATAACTCTCTTTGGAGAGCATAGTTACCTGCTGACGGGCTTCCTTCAATTGCCGTGTGCAATAGGCGGCAAGCTCCGCGCCTTCTTTATAGAGCTCCAATGACTTTGCAAGCTCTGCCTCGCCGTCTTCGAGAAGATTGGCGATCTCCTCCAGCCGCAGCATTGCCGCTTCAAAGCTCTCGGGCTTTTTTGTTGTTTTGCTCATGTTGGTTTAAATCCTCCGTAAATATTCTTTCAACCCGGCAGTCTGCGCTGCCGTCGGTAAATTGAATGCTGATTTTATCTCCCTCGTGGATTGAATTGACCGAGGAAACCGGCAGACCTTCCCTGTAGGTCACGCAATAGCCTCTGGCCAGCACGGCAAGGGGATTGAGTGCGGCCAGCTTTGAGGCGACCTCGCGCAGGTCGGATTCGCATGCGTTCAAACGCTCATTGACCGCCTTTTCCATGCGTGAGACAACATCGTCAAGCTGCCTGCTTTTGTTTTCTGTAAAGGACATGGGGTTTCTCATGCATTGCAGCTTCATCACCGAAGCAATGCGTGATTCTCCCGCCGTGATCTTTCTGTCGAGTGCGGCGGCGGCTTTTGATTGGAAATGATTCAGGTAATTGAGCACGCCGGAGCTGTCCGGTACAGCCAGCTCCGCTGCCGCCGAAGGCGTCGGCGCCCGAAGATCGGCCACAAAATCGCTGAGTGTAAAATCGGTCTCATGGCCCACCGCCGAGATAACCGGAATGGCGGAGTCGATGACCGCCTTGATGACGTCGACGCTGTTGAAAGCCCACAAATCTTCCATTGAGCCTCCGCCGCGTCCGATGATGATCACATCGCAGTCAGCTCTTCTGTTGGCTTCGTACAGAGCGGCGGCGAGCATTGCCGGGGCGTTTTCTCCCTGCACCTCCGATGGGTAGACATTTACGGCGGCAAGCGGATAGCGCCGCCCGAGAATATTCAGAATATCGCGAATGGCCGCTCCGGTAGGAGAGGTTATAACGCCTATCCTGGAGGGAAACGGTGGGATCGGCTTTTTGCGTGCGGGATCCAGATATCCCCTGCGTTCCAGCGCTTTTTTTAGTCTCTCATACTGTTCATATAGAGCGCCGACTCCGTCCGGCTTGATGTCGTCAGCGATGATCTGATACTGTCCGGACGGCTCATAAACGGAGATGCGTCCGTGTACCAGCACACGCATTCCGTTTTCGGGCATGAAATGAAGGGTACGGTTCTGCCACTTGAACATGGCAGCCGATATGGCGGAGCCTTCGTCCTTTATCGAAAAATAGTAATGCCCCGAGCCATGACGCTTGAAGTTGGAGATTTCACCTGATATGGTCACATCACGCAATAAGCCGTCCCTGTCCATAAGCCCCTTGATATATTTGTTTACCTGACTTACCGAAAAAACTTCCAATGATTATCACAACCGTTTAATGATCAGCAATTTATTGTTTTTGTCTCATAGAGGCGAGCAGAGCAATTCCCGCCGCGTTGTCACAGGAGTATTCCGGCGCGGCAAAATGCGCTCCGGAGTACCTTGCGGAAAGCTCCTTCTGAATGATTATGTCGGACATCACGCCACCCGCGTAAATCACAGGCAGGTTGCCGTATTCTTTCAATATCGCATCGGTCATGCCGATGATGGAATTCATCACCGCTGTGATACAGAATTTTGCTATGTATGGCTTTGCCGCACCATCACTCAGCAGCTTGCGGCACTTATTTTCTATGCCTGAAAGAGAACAGTCGCAGCCTCTCATTGTGGGCTTGCATTGAATGATTTCGTCGCACTCCAGTGCAAGCTCCTCGAGATATCTGCCGCCAGGGAAAGGCAGACCAAGCATGACAGCGGTTCTGTCAATCGCCTGTCCTGCCTTCAGATCGAGCGATGAAGCGATCATCTGGGTATCAAATCCGTATCCGTTGCCCTTGACCAGAAGTGCCTCGGTGGTTCCACCCGATACGTGAAAGGCGATGAATTCTTCATTCATCAAAGATGTCATGTCAGAGGAATAGAGCGCTGCGGCGATGTGTCCTTCCTGATGAGAAAACTCCCAAAGAGGAAGACACATGATATCTGACAGGATCTTTGCGGTGCTGGTTCCGACTGTGAAGCAGGGCATATAGGAGTTTTCGACAGAACGCGGGCGGGTGGAAACTCCGATTGCTTCAATGCCGGAGAGATCTCCGCTTTTCTTTTTGAGATCTGCTATTACCATAGGAAGCTGCGCCGTGTGGTGAAAAACGGCGTCGCTCTGACGCACTCCTTTTTCACCGGACTTTACGGGAAGCAGCATTTTGCTTTGAAGAACTTCTCCTGTTTCTGTGTTATAAATGGCGGCAGAGGTGGTATAATTACTGGTGTCTATGCCGAGAATCCAACTCATTGAGCTTCACCGTCTTCTGGCTTGCTGAGGGTTGCCGAATACCCCTTCAAAAAACCGCCCAGCACGCCGTTGACATAACCCGATTCGTCCTTGCCCGAGAATTTCTTGGTAAGCTCAACAGCCTCGTTTATCGAGATGGTGGGGTCGAGGTCGGATACGTATATTATCTCGTAAATCGCAAGTCTGAGCGCCGCAAGAACGACCTTTGACAGCCTGCGGATGCTGCGCTTGACCGAATAGGCAGATATGTATCCGTCGATTTCCTCCTGATGCTCATAAACTCCGCTCAGCAGTTGCGAGGCATATTGAGAGATTTCAGCGTCCCTTGCGCTTCCTGCGTTCCTGAGAATCTCCTCTGTGTCGTTGCCGTTAAATGATTTTTCAAAAATAAACTCAAATGCCTGCTGTCTTGATTCACGTCTGTTCAGCATTGTCATTCCTCCAGTGCAAAATAGGCAGATAAAGCCGATAATTACCCATTTTCATTTTTTATATACATTATAGCACACTTGAATGGCTATTAACAACACTTTTATGCGGATTTTTATTTTTATTCATTTTTTATTCATTTGCAGATAATAACAATCTGAGAATAAAATGCAACGGATTGAAATGACTGACTCAGCATGATTTTTTCCTTGACATATCGACCAATCTTACATATAATAGATTATATATTCAACACAAAAGAAAAATACGGGGTGTTTCTTATATGACTACAGCTTGCATTGCAATCATTATAATTGTATTAATCTCATCGTATATGTGTTACCGCAAAGGATACATGTCGCTCGGACGGTCTGTTTTTCCGATTGCTCTCGTTCCGATCGCTCATATTTTAGGCACCAATATCATTGTTCCCCTCATGAGGGCAGGAAGTCTGCTTAAGGAGTCCGCCGCCGAAATGTCAATAGTTACCGCTGTTGACGTTGCCGCATGTGTGGCGTCCTCGGCTATTATTATTGTGATATCTAAGGGACTCTTCAAAAGAAACGCTACCCGACGCACCTATTTTACGGCTTTGACTGTTTTTATGGCAATTCTTACGATGGCGCTTCTTATCAATTATTACAACGGATTCAAATGACATTATCATTTGAATCTTTGTATGAGAAAATGATCGTTGTGAACAGACTGAGGTTTTCGTGTGTCGGATGGCTTCGGTCTGTTTTTTATTATAATATTACAATGTTTCTTAAATCTTTGTAAACAATAATTGTCTGCGTTGAATTACCGCTTTAAAATGTGATATAATAAAAAGCTCGGAATGATATATCTGGCGACACTTTCTTGTTTTTTATATATGGCAAATGTAAATAAATTGTAAAAATGCGTCTTGCTTTAAAGGGAAACGTCCAGCACTTTGCGTATATGATGAATAAGGGGCAAAAATATGCCTGAAAGTCAAAAAGGGGTGTCGGATGGTGAACGAATTGAATTGCGATAATAAAAGCATACTTGACGAAAGTCTCGGCATACGGGAGCAGACAGAGCAAATCGAACGATTGGTTCTTGCCCCCTGTGCGACTCTGGCATGCAATTCACTCGGACGCGACCGCAAAGAGCCTCAGTGTCAGATGCGCACAGTATTTCAACGTGACCGGGACAGGATTATTCACTGCAAGTCATTCAGACGACTTAAACAAAAGACGCAGGTTTACCTTGCTCCCGGCAATGATCATTTTCGGACAAGGCTGGTTCATACACTGGAAGTTGCGCAGATTTCCCGTACGATTGCCCGTGCGCTGCGCCTCAATGAAGATCTGACAGAAGCCATATCTCTCGGCCACGATCTCGGACATACTCCTTTTGGACATGCCGGAGAACGTGTGCTTGACATAGTGATGGCCACATCGGGCGGATTCCGGCATTTTGAGCAGGGCGTTCGGGTGGTGGAAAAGCTGGAAAACAACGGCAAAGGACTCAATCTGACCAAGGAAGTGAGAGACGGAATTCTTTGTCATACCAGAGGTCCTGAGGCATTCACACCGGAAGGCAGAATCGTTCGCATTGCCGACAAGATAGCCTATATGAACCATGACATTGACGACAGCATTCGGGCGGGAATTCTCAGTGAAAGCGATATTCCCGCCGGGCTGAGAGACGTTCTCGGCACTGGCTCCTCACAGCGCATAAATAACATGATACTCAATGTTTACCAGAACAGTCCCAACGGAGCGATAGGAATGTCCGAAGAATTTTCAAAGGCTTTTTATGAGCTGCACTCTTTCCTTTACCGGAATGTCTACAAGGGCAGTAAGGCAAAGGCGGAGGAGGGCAAGGCGGAGGATATGATTGAAGTGTTGTTCAATTATCTCTGCAACCACCCCGACAAGGTTCCCTCGGAATACAGGCAGATCATGCGTGAGGAAGGAATCAGGCGCGCTGTTGCAGATTACATTGCCGGAATGAGCGATACCTATGCGGTAGAACTCTACAAAGACATTTTTATTCCCAGGGGCTGGGATGTTCATTCCTGATGGATTTAACTGATAAAGTGGAAAGGGGTTTTGCATCGGTTGATTTCCGCAGAGTATATCAATGAAGTAAAAGAAAGAAATGACATAACCGATGTGATAAGCGGATATGTCAGCCTTAAGCGAAGCGGACGCATATCAAAGGGTCTGTGTCCTTTTCACTCCGAAAAAACACCTTCATTTACGGTTTATGGTGACACGGCGTCCTACTATTGTTTTGGTTGTCAGTCCGCGGGCGACGTAATAACATTTATCAGCAAGATGGAGAATCTCGATTATGTCGAGTCGATCAAATTCCTTGCCAACCGCGCGGGCATGCCTATGCCCGAGGAGGGAAAGAACGATGGCCTTGCCCACATGCGCATGCGTATCAAAGAGCAGAATCGCGAGGCAGGCAGGTTCTTTTACCATTCGTTGTACTCTCCGGAGGGAAGACAGGCGCTGGAATATTTCCGTTCACGCGGTCTTTCGGACGAAACGATCCGTCATTTCGGGCTGGGCTGGTCACCGGACGGGTGGGACAAGCTGGTGAGTCATCTGAGCGGTCTCGGTTACAGGCGGGAGGAAATATTTGCCGCTGATCTCGGATATTCTTCGCGCAAGGGTGGAATGATCGACCGGTTCCGCAACAGGGTCATGTTTCCTATAATTGATGTGCAGGGAAATGTGGTGGCGTTCGGCGGAAGAAGATTTGTCGAGGGCGACAGCGGCGGCAAATACGTCAACACAAGCGATACGCTTATTTACAAAAAGACCAACCATCTCTTTGCCATGAATATTGCAAAGAACAACAAATCCCGCGAGTTGATTCTCTGCGAGGGATATATGGACGTGATTGCGCTTCATCAGGCGGGCTTTTCAAACGCGGTAGCCGCCCTTGGAACCGCCGTTACTCCGCAGCAGGCGCGACTGCTTCACAAGTATGCCGACCGTGTGGTTCTGTCACAGGACGGAGACGAGGCGGGACAGAAGTCCATTGCCCGTTCCATTCCGATTATGAAGGCGGAAGGACTGGATGTTCGGGTACTTGCAATCACCGGCGCAAAGGACCCCGATGAATTCATAAGCCAATACGGCCCGGAACGTTTCAAGCGTCTGTTGGAAAGGTGTTCCAACGACATTGAATACAGCATTCTCCGCATTGGAAACAAATACGACATAGCCACGGACGACGGCAGATTGCATTATCTCCGTGAAGTGTGCGATTATCTGAGCGGACTGGGAACACTCGAGCGCGAGGTGTATGCCGGACGAATAGCGGACAGGCTTCACATCGAAAAATCGGCTGTACTCAGTCAGGCAGAAAGCTCTGCGCGGCGCCGCGCAAAGATGGAGAAAGAAAAGGAATTCCGTGAGATGGCAAACAATTCGGCAGGCATAGGCAGCAAGGTGAATCCCGAACGAAGTGCCAATCTCAGGGGTTCAGCTGCGGAGTACGCTCTTCTGAACATGCTGTTTTCACATCAGGATTTCATCAAAAAGGCGTCGGACCAACTTCCGCCCGGGCAGTTTGTCACCGATTTCGGGCGAAGAGTTTACAGCAAGTTTATCGAAATAAGCGATTCCGGACAGGAAGTCACCATATCGCTGCTTTCCAGAGAATTCAGTGAGAGCGAGATTTCCGAGATAGTCCGCATAATCAACACAGGTGAACAGAGGGGAACGGACGATTTTGACAGGCTTATCGATGTTATCAGAACCGAACACTCGGCACTCAAGCCGCGTGACGCGGCAAAGCTTTCTTCGGACGAGCTTCTTGAACAGATGAACCGTCTCCGGAAAAAGAAGTTATGACTTTGTTCATTTATTATCCAATACCAATCCATTAATTGTGACCTCAAAACGGTCAAAGCAAATTCCCAAAGCAACGAAAGGTTGATCAGACAAATGGCAGCAAACAACGCAAAGGTAATTCTGAGAGGACTTGCCGAGAAGGCTAAGGCAAAGGGCAGCATTTCTCACAGCGAGATAATGGACGCTCTTGCGGATGTTGATGTGAATCCCGATACGATTGAAAGCTTTTACATCAAGCTCGAGAGTATGGAAATCGAGATAATAGAAGATGACGAAAGTATCTCGCTGGAATCACTTCAGATTAACGATAACAGCGATGACGATGACGACAGATCAAATTATTACAACGAAGCTGAGGCAATGGGCATTTATGTAGAGGATCCGGTCAAGGCTTATCTCAGAGACATCGGCAAAATAGAGCTGCTCAGCAATGAAGAAGAGAAGGAGCTTGCCGAGAGAATACTGGCAGGCGACAAGGAGGCAAAGAAGCGGTTAAGCGAAGCTAATCTCAGACTTGTGGTCAGCATCGCCAAAAAGTACATGAACCGCGGACTGCAATTCCTTGACCTGATTCAGGAGGGAAACCTGGGACTTATCAAGGCAGTGGAGAAATTTGACCCGAGCAAGGGCTTTAAGTTTTCCACCTATGCCACATGGTGGATACGTCAGGCCATTACGAGAGCAATCGCTGATCAGGCAAGAACCATAAGAATTCCGGTGCATATGGTTGAGACCATCAATAAGGTCAAGCGTGCAAAGGCACAGCTCACTGCGGAAAATGAAAAAGAACCGCGCCCCGAGGAAATTGCCAAGCTTCTTGACATGGACGTAGAGAAGGTGCGCGAGATCATCCGGGTATCGCAGGAGCCGGTTTCACTGGAGACTCCGATCGGCGAGGAAGAGGACAGTCATCTCGGTGACTTCATCAAGGACGAGGATCAGGCTGCACCGGAGGATGCCGTGGGCAATATGATTCTTCACGACCTTATCTCCGAAGTGCTTGATACACTCACTGAACGTGAGGCGGAGGTGATTCGCCTGAGATACGGACTTGCTGACGGAAGATGCCACACACTTGAGGAGGTTGGCCAGCAGTTTGACGTTACACGTGAGAGAATCAGACAGATAGAAGTTAAGGCTATACGCAAACTAAGACATGTGACTCGCAGCAGCAAGCTTAAGGGATTTACATAATTTAAGTATTGTCGTTTTGCATTTATGATTTATTATGAGGGAGGGAACGAAAATGAGCACATCCGAAAAAAAAGAAACGCTTCGCAAAATAGTGGAATCCGGCAAAGTAAAGGGCTGCCTGAGCAACAGGGAAATAATGGATGCCCTTGCCGACGTCAACATCAGCCCCGAACAGCTCGAAAAGCTTTATGACAAGCTGGAAGCCAACGGTATCGAGATTGTGGAGGATTCTCTTGAAGACGTAATAGAGGACATTTCATATGACTCGGGCAGCGATGATATTCTTGTTGACGATTCGGTGAAAATGTATCTGAGAGAGATCGGGAGCATCGAAATGCTCACGCCTGACGAGGAAAAGGAAATCGCACGCCGCATTGCCGAGGGTGACGAGAGCGCCAAGAAGAGGCTCAGTGACGCTAATCTTCGTCTGGTGGTCAGTATAGCCAAGAGATACATGAATCGCGGACTGCACTTCCTCGATCTTATTCAGGAGGGAAATATCGGATTAATCAAGGCTGTCGACAAATTTGATCCTACCAAAGGCTTCCGTTTTTCGACCTATGCCACATGGTGGATAAGACAGTCGATTACACGTGCCATTGCCGACCAATCCAGAACCATACGCATACCGGTGCATATGGTGGAAAACATAAATAAAGTAAAACGAGCCAAAGCACAGCTCCTTGCGGAAAATGAAAAGGAACCCAGTTCCGAAGAAATAGCCGATCTGCTCGACATGGACGAGGCAAAGGTGCGCGAGATCATACGCATTTCCCAAGAACCTGTTTCCCTTGAAACACCTATAGGCGAGGAGGAGGACAGCCACCTCGGAGATTTTATTAAGGATGACGAACAGAAAGCGCCGGAGGACGTTGTAAGCAATATGATGCTGCACGACCTGATTTCGGAAGTGCTGGAAACGTTGAGCGATCGGGAGGCGGAAGTGATTCGTCTGCGGTACGGTCTGGTGGACGGCAGGTGCCACACACTTGAAGAAGTTGGATTGCGCTTTGACGTTACCCGTGAGCGAATAAGGCAGATTGAAGCCAAAGCGCTTCGCAAACTCAGGCAATTTACACGCAGAAGCAAGCTTAACGGATATACATATTGATTATGATCAATGAAAATATGCACTAAAAGGAGGGAATAACGATGAGTACGACAGACAAAAAGGGAACTCTTCGACGGCTAGTGGAAAAGGGAAAAGAGAAGGGAAGCCTGAGCAATCAAGAGATATTGGACGTTCTTGCCGAGATCAATTTCAGCCCCGAACAGTTGGAAAAGCTTTATGATAAGCTTGAGGCAAACGGAATTGAAATCGTGGAGGACAGCGTTGCTGATGTTTCATTGGATGAGCTTTCGTCGGATGAAGAAGACAATTCATATGACGGCAGTTTTATAGACGATCCTGTAAAAATGTATCTGAGAGAGATAGGGAGCATTGAAATGCTTACCCCCGAGGAGGAACAGGACATTGCACGACGGATATCCGAGGGAGACGTCAGCGCAAAGAAACGCCTGAGCGAAGCCAACCTCCGTTTAGTGGTAAGCATAGCCAAGCGTTATATCGGCAGGGGAATGCCTCTTCTTGATCTCATTCAGGAGGGAAATCTTGGTCTGATCAAAGCTGTGGACAAGTTTGATCCGTCCAAGGGGTTTAAGTTTTCGACCTACGCCACATGGTGGATACGTCAGTCAGTCACCAGAGCCATTGCCGATCAGGCCAGAACAATCAGAATACCAGTTCACATGGTGGAGAATATCAACCGAGTCAAAAAAGCGCAGAGCCATCTTCTCAACGAAAACGGCAAGGATCCGACGACCGCCGAGGTTGCCGAATATGCCGACATGCCGGAGGAGAAGGTTGTCGAGATTATGCGTGTGGCGCAGGATCTTGTATCACTTGAGGCTCCGGTAGGCGAGGAGGAAGACAGCCACATAGGCGACTTCATCAAGGACGAATCGCAGGAAAATCCCGAGGACGCGGCTTCTCTGAGCATGCTCAAGGAGCAGCTGGAAAGCGCTCTTTACACACTGACGCCGCGGGAAATGGCGGTGCTTCGTTTGCGCTACGGATTGGAGGACGGCAGAAACCACACACTCGAAGAGGTGGGCGCTGAATTCAATGTGACCCGTGAACGTATCAGGCAGATAGAGGCTAAGGCGCTTCGCAAGCTCAGACATCCCAGCCGCAGCAAGAAGCTCCGCGATTTTCTGCCGTAATGATTCATCAGAAATGAAAAGCATTGTTACTCATAAGTCAAAAAAAATAAGGTTTTTTGTTGTGTGCGTTTTGTTGTTTGCAATGGTTTTTACAGCGTATGCCGTTTACGGCAATACTGTGGTTTCCGTGACATACTATGATATCCGCTCCGGAAAGATTCCTCCTGAATTTGACGGGTTCTGTATTGTGCAGATATCCGATTTTCATAACAGCGGAAACGCAGTAATGACCGATTCTCTTATTGACAAGGTA
>ONYN01000243.1 GCA_900322085.1 uncultured Eubacteriales bacterium
ACTTCCAGATTCGTTCCGCTTTTTGCGGCCGCGTCGGACAACATTCTGAATTCGGCATCCGAGCAGAAGGCAAAAACTCTGCCGCCTTCATGATTCACGTTGAAAACCGCCAGGCCGCGTCGGTTGGCGATGTTCAAAAATCGCTCCGGGGAATTTCCGATAATTTCAAAACAAACAGTTTCCTTCCATGCGCCGGACATTCCATCACCTCCTTACGCAAAGCTTACCGACATGATATTTCCGCAGATTACAATGGATTTTTGAAGCATCCGGCAAATGCAAAGGCAACTGCCTTCGATGATGATGCTTCTGGAATACGTGGATATGATGATCCGGTTATCACTGTAATCGCAAACGCTCTTGATGCCTTCAATCAGAAGCCCTCTGCCCACCTCGAAGGTGATTCTGCAATCGCCTCGGGTGAGGTCAGGCGATGTATTCATCAACTTCCTGAGAAATCTTTCCGACAAGTCGCTGCCGACAGATTGAGCATTATTTTTCTTCCTGTTGTTCATATTGTTCATAGCAACCACTCCTGTCTGATCATCTATATGCTCTTGCCCATAAAAATATCACGTTATTTATTTCACCCTGTGTTCATATTCATGTGTTGAAAGGGTGATTTTTTTGAAACGGTACATAATTTACAATCGGGATTTTTTTCCCTTGTTTGCCGCTGTGTTGTGCGCTGCCGGATGTGCGGCGTTTCTTGTTTATTCCGGGGAAACCGCCGAAGCCGTTCGCAGGGGAATCGGAATGTGCTGCTCAAGCGTTATCCCTTCTCTTTTTTCCATGATGTTTCTCTCTCAATATATGATTAAAAGCGGCGCCGCTGCGTTTGCTGGGGAGATTTTAAATAAACCGGCACGTTTTCTGTTCGGGCTGCCGGGAGTGTGCGGAGTGGCCATGCTGACCGCGTTTATCGGGGGATATCCGGCGGGTGCAAGAGCGGCCGAGAGCCTGACCGAAAGCGGTGCGATAAGCCGTGCGGAAGGGGAGAGGCTCGCAAATATCGCGTTCTGCGCGGGACCGGGATTTGCAATAAGCATGATAGGCGCGAGTATATACAATAATAAATATGTCGGAATGTTGTTATTGACAGCACAGGCTTTATCCTGTATAATAATTGGAATAGCATACAATCTCGCAGACGGCATGACCGGTGTATCACGCAAGCAAAAGGCTCGGGATGCGCGCAATAACAATCCGATTTCCCAAAGATCCGACGCATTTGTCAGATCCGCTTCCGATACTGCGTCAACCATGCTTGGCATGTGCAGCTTCATCGTATTGTTTCAGGTGATAATGTCTGTGATAGATATCACGGGTCTGAACAATGCGGTCGGAGCAATGACGCAAATGGCAGGTTGGGGTGATTTCGGCAGATACATACTCCCGTGTATGACTGAAGTGACAGCGGGAAGTGTGCTTTCGTCAGGCATCGGATTGCCGTTTACCGCGTTTGTGATAGGATTCGGCGGATTGTCGGTGCATTTTCAGAATTTCGCGGTATGCCGCACCATACACCCACGGAAGTGGCTCTATCTTCTGACGAGAATGGTGCAGGGTGCGCTTTGCAGCGGTATAGTTTCACTCGGTTTGCGGCTGCCGTTCTTTGCGTCGGCGTCAGTTCAAGCGTCAAAAATGATTGTTTACGGACTTCCGACCGAATTCTCGCGGGTATCTGTCGGCTTTGGATGCACAATGCTCGTAATGTGTCTGATGAGCGTGATCTGTCTGCCGCATGGAATAAAGGAGAGCGATTGACATTGAATCTTTCAAAGCTGTATGGAAAAAACATTGTCCCTTCATGCAAATGCTGTTTTTATTATGTCGAAACAACAGCCAGCGGAGAGCAAAGTGAAAAAAAGATATGTGAGAAGGGCAAGGATCTGAGCAGCTGCACTTCGTGCGGAGCTTTCCGCTATGAACCTACTCTTCGCCAGCCAAAGGAGCAGCCCTTGCTTAAGGACTTCAGTCCCGAGGATTTTAAGATATAATTTTTTATAAAGATACAGGAGCAGAGAAGCGTTATGAATTTTACAGTAAGAGAATACTCCACTTCAGATTTAAGCGGCATGGCCAAGGTGTGGAACTGCGTCGTGCGTGAAGGCAATGCGTTTCCGCAGACAGAGGAGCTTGATCTGAAAAGCGCCGCTGAATTCTTTGAAGGCCAGACCTTCTGCGGAGTTGCCGTTGACGATAACAGCGGCGAGGTGGTGGGAATGTACATTCTGCACCCCAACAACATCGGAAGGTGCGGCCACATCTGCAACGCAAGTTACGCTGTCAGACCGGGTCTGCGCGGATGCCATATCGGGGAACGCCTTGTTTCACATTGTATGGAGCAGGGTAGAAAGGCAGGATTTGGAATATTACAGTTCAACGCCGTTGTCAGTACAAATTATGCCGCACGTCATTTGTATGAAAAGCTTGGATTTGTACCGTTGGGAACAATACCTAAAGGTTTCAGGCTTGACAATG
Source organism: uncultured Eubacteriales bacterium (assembly GCA_900322085.1). Lineage (GTDB taxonomy): Bacteria > Bacillota > Clostridia > Oscillospirales > Acutalibacteraceae > RUG762. The sequence goes on from ONYN01000243.1 coordinate 2,485, forward strand.
GGGAATACGAGGATATTGTAGTTTATTACCACACTCTATGAACAATCTCCACAAACGGAAGGATATACAGAACGAATGAAATTGATACTTGCATCAGGTTCTCCCAGGCGCAGAGAGCTTCTTGAGATGACCGGACTTAAATTTGAAGTGGTGACAAGCGACGCGGACGAAAATATCCCCGACGGCACCGATCCCGGAGTTGCGGCTCTTGAACTGAGCGAGAGGAAGGCGCTTGCCGTGGCAAACCTTGCACGTTGCAAGGGCTGCGTTGTGATAGGAGCCGATACAATTGTGAGTCTCGACGGCAAAAAATTCGGTAAGCCCAAGGACGCTGAGGACGCGTTCCGGATGTTGTCGGCACTTTCTGACAGGACACATACGGTCTATACCGGCGTTTCCATTGTAAACAGCGATCTGACGGTCAACCGATTTGTGGAAAGCACCGAAGTGCATTTCTACCCATTGAGCGATCAACAGATAAGAGATTATATAGCCACGGGAGAGTATTCCGATAAAGCCGGCGGATATGCCATTCAAGGCGGCGGAGCCGTGTTTATCAGTGGGATAATAGGCGATTATTACAATGTGATGGGTCTCCCGATCGGCAGACTTATGCAGGAGATACGTAAGTTTTATTAAAGGAACGTGAAATAAATGAAAATCAGGGATATTATAAGAGAAAATCAGGCGATCTTTTCGTGTGAGATATTTCCGCCGAAGAGCTACATGAATATCGACAAGACCAGGGCGGTGGCAAAGTCGATTTGTGAACTGAATCCGGATTTTGTCAGCGTTACATACGGAGCCGGCGGAGGAACATCTCAGCAGACTGTCGAAATTGCGCGATATATCAACGAAAACGGTAACACAGCACTGGCACATCTTACCTGTGCTTCCTCCAACCGGCATGAGGTTGCAGATGCCATTGAAAAGCTGAAGTCCTACGGCATTGAAAATATCCTGGCGCTTCGTGGGGATATCCTGGATGAAAACAGGGACAAGCCTCGCGATTTCACCTACGCAAGCGAGCTTGTCACCGAAATAAAGCGTCATGGAGATTTTTGCATTGGCGCTGCGTGTTATCCCGAGGGACATGTGGAATGTGAAAGCATGGAAAGCGACCTTAACAATCTCAAGGCAAAGGTCGACTGCGGTGTGGACTTCCTGACAACGCAGATGTTCTTTGACAATACCGCTTTTTACAGCTTCATGTTCCGTGCGCTGAAAAAGGGAATAGATGTACCGATTATTGCGGGAATTATGCCCATGACCAATTCGGCGCAGATTGTGCGAAGCTGCAAGCTGTCTGGCGCGACACTTCCCACTCGGTTCCGCAGAATAGCTGACAAATTCGGAGACAATCCCGAGGCGATGAAGCAGGCCGGAATTGCGTATGCCACTGAGCAGATCATTGATCTCATCGCAAACGGCGTCAAGGGGATTCATCTGTACACCATGAACAAGCCTGATGTGGCAGAGAATATTATGTCCAATCTTTCATATATAGTGGGTGCCGACAGGATATGCATGAAATAAATTCCGGCAAATGGTACAGCGGCGCAGATATTGCCGAAGTTCTCCGGTATTCGGGAGTGCGCAGTGTCGAAGACTGCGGGGAAAGTATATTGTCTGAGGCGTTTGACGCTGTCAATCAGGTGGGCGAAGCAGCCTTGCCCAAGGTCATCACACGCGAATGTCTGCTCACAGTGAGTGGAAATGTATGTGTGGTTGACGGTATTGAGTTTGAAAGCGAGTCGCTTTCGGCACATCTCCAAGGCTGTGATAAGGCACTGCTCTTCGCGTCTACCTTGGGAAGCGGCGTCGATATGCTCATCGGGCGGTATTCTGCGGTCAGAATGAGCTATGCCGTGCTGCTTCAGGGAGCGGCGGCGGCGCTGATTGAGCTTTACTGCGACATGGAATGTGCCTTGCTTGAGAAAGAATACCAAAAAGCCGGGTATTATCTTCGTCCGAGGTTCAGCCCGGGCTACGGAGATTTTTCTCTTAAGAGCCAGCAGGTTCTTATCGGATACATGAGTGCCTATAAATACACAGGGATAGCTGTGAGCAACGGCGGTCAGATGACTCCCATGAAATCCGTTACCGCCGTAATAGGATTATCACGCACACCCGGCACATCACGCGGATGCTGTGCGAGCGGCAAGTGCGCCGACTGCCCGAATATCGACTGCATGTTCAGGCGGGCATGAATAAAAATTCGACTTACAAAGACAGGTGAATTCCATATGAAGAAGATTACGGAGCTGCTTGGGAAGAAAATATTGTTTTTTGACGGCGGCATGGGAACCATGCTGCAGGGAAGCGGATTAAAGGCGGGAGAACTGCCTGAACTGCTCAATTTAACCAATCCTGAGCTTATTACCTCCATACACAAAAAATATTATGACGCAGGCTGCCATATTGCCACCGTTAATACCTTTGGAGCAAACGCCTGCAAGCTCAAAGACACCGGATATTCTGTGGAACAGGTGGTTTCCGCCGCCGTGGGATGTGCAAGGGCTGCAAGAGAACAGTGCGACGGCCAAGAAGAAAAGTTTATAGCAATGGATATGGGCCCCATAGGCAGATTGATCGAACCTATGGGTGATCTGAGCTTTGACGAAGCCTACGACTTGTTTGCGGAGATGGCTTCATGCGGTGAAAGGGCGGGAGCCGACCTTATTCTTATTGAAACAATGGGCGCTACATATGAAGTAAAAGCCGCTGTGCTTGCCGTTAAGGAAAACACAGCGCTGCCCGTATTTGTCACATGTGCGTACGACGAGTCCGGAAAGACCTTTACAGGAGCCAATTATCAATCGGTTGCCGCACTGCTGGAAGGGTTGCGTGTTGACGCTTACGGACTCAACTGCGGTCTGGGGCCGGATGAATTGTATCCGGTGGTTAAGTCGCTGTCTGAGATTTCATCACTTCCCCTTATATTCAATCCAAATGCCGGTCTTCCGAAGCAGAAGGACGGGGTGACATATTACGACGTAAATCCGGATGATTTTGCCTCCTCAATGCAAAAAGCTGCAAAACTTGGTCTCAGCGTAATGGGAGGCTGCTGCGGAACTACGCCGGAGCATATGAGCGCCATGATTAAGCTTTGCCGTGATATGCCCGCGCAGCGTGTTTCCGACAAGGGCATTACAATGGTGTCCTCCTATACCCATGCGGTGAGGATAGGAAATGAACCGCTTATTGTGGGGGAGAGAATCAATCCGACAGGAAAGAAAAGATTCAAGGAAGCTCTGAAAAATGATGAAATCTCCTATATTCTCAGCGAAGGAATCTCACAGCAGGATGCCGGTGCGCAGATTCTCGATGTTAACGTGGGAATGCCGGGAATAGATGAGGTCTCCATGCTGGTGAAAGCTGTAACACGTTTGCAGGCGGTAACGGACCTTCCGCTTCAGATAGACACTTCAAATACGGAGGCAATGGAGCAGGCGCTCCGCCGTTACAACGGCAAGCCGCTGGTCAATTCCGTGAGTGGAAAAGAGGAGTCCATGCGCGCTGTTTTTCCGCTTGTCAGCAAATACGGAGGCACGGTGGTCGGACTTGCGCTTGATGACAGCGGAATTCCTTCAACAGCCGAAGGTCGTGTGGCTGTGGCCCGAAGAATCATTGATACCGCCGCCGAATACGGTATAAGTCGCAAAGACATCATCATTGACGGGCTTACATTGACTGTAAGTGCCGAACCCGACGCTGCAAATGTCACACTTGAAACACTTCGCCGTGTCAAGAGTGAGCTTGGCGTCTGCACGACTCTGGGCGTATCAAATATTTCCTTCGGACTGCCAAAGCGAGAAGTAATCAATTCGGTATTTTTCACATGTGCCATGCATGCGGGGCTTGACTGCGCCATCATCAATCCAAAATCCGAAGCAATGATGAATTCCTACTTTTCATACCGAGCACTGTGTGGGTTTGATCCGGCGTGCGGAGAATACATTGCTCGATACAGCGCTATGAATGAAGCCTCTGCTTCCAAGCCCGCTGAAACCATGTCCTTAAAAGCATCGATCATCGCCGGACTGAGCGATCAATCGGCTTTAATAGTTCGTGAAAGGCTTGTTTCGGGCGGTTCAGACGACCCTATGGAGATCATTAAAAACGAGCTTATTCCGGCTTTGAACGAGGTGGGGGACGGCTTCGAGAAGGGTACCGTATTCCTTCCTCAGCTGCTTATGAGCGCGGAGGCGGCCAAAGCGTCGTTTGAGGTACTTAAGGACGTACTCTCAGGTGCTGGCTCTGACGAAAAGATCGGAAGGGTAATTCTTGCCACTGTAAAGGATGACATTCATGATATAGGCAAAAATATTGTTAAGGTGCTGCTGGAAAATTACCGTTTCGACGTACTCGATCTCGGAAGAGATGTTCCCGCCGAAACCGTGCTGGAACATGTGCGCAAATACAACATAAAAGCTGTCGGACTGAGCGCGCTTATGACTACCACCGTTGTGCGTATGGAAGAAACGATTCGTTTGCTTCATAAAGAGACTCCTGATGTAAAGATTTTTGTCGGCGGAGCGGTGCTCACTGAGGATTATGCCATGCAGATAGGAGCGGATGCCTATTGCCGCGATGCGATGGCGTCTGTACGCTATTGTCAGAATCTATTCGGGGTCGAATGATCCGGCTCTTTTACCGTGTGAAAAACAGTGCTGATAAACCAATAAACAACAATCGCAAATTGCTCACATAATCATAACATTATAAAGCTATAATTTAATTGCTATTTGTTTTATGGAGTGTGAAATGCGTGGATACGATTAAGCTGATCATTGGAATAACGATTATTGTCGTCTGTATTGCCATTCTCCTGATTGCGTCAATATTTCACTTTTTCCATGTCAGCAAACCAGCATGTCTTGTCGACAATATCGCCGAAATCACTATACTCTCATTTGTTTCAATGCTTATGGGGTTGGTTCTGATATTTTCATAGATTCACAGTGAAGACGCAGCATTTATCCCTGCACAAATGCTGCGTTTTTTGTTTGCTCATAATATAAAAAAATGATTTTTTTATTGAATTGCAGACAATAGTATGTTATAATAAAACCGTATAAAATATATCGTCTGACCAATAATATAATGTGTGTTTATTGCATTATATTAATGAAGGGCGATGTATGATTTGTATGGAATATTCAGCGACAGGAGTTAACGGAAATTTCGGCTGCGGTGAATCTGAAGCGGAAAACGATTGCTCGGCGGGAGAAGGATTCTCAAAAGACGAGCTGAACCAGATTGAGCAGACAGGTACGATAACCTCGGCAAAAGGAAAACACACCATTCACTGCCTTTCGATCGTCGGTCAGATCGAAGGGCATCAGGAGCTTCCCGCACCTGCAAAAACCACTAAATATGAGCACATCATGCCTCAGCTTGTCGCAGTAGAAGAGGCGGAAGATATTGAGGGTTTGATCATCCTGCTCAATACGGTTGGCGGTGACGTTGAGGCCGGTCTGGCACTTGCCGAACTTATTTCGGGCATGAAGACCCCGACTGTATCACTTGTTCTCGGAGGAGGACATTCCATAGGCGTACCGCTGGCGGTATCGGCAAAGCGATCGTTCATTGTGCCGTCGGCGACAATGACAATTCATCCGGTGCGCATGAGTGGTTTAGTGCTTGGAGTGCCCCAGACCATGACGTATTTTGAAAAAATGCAGGAGCGGATAAGCCGCTTTGTCGAGGTCAATTCCCGTATGACCGCCGCACGTTTCAATGAGCTTTCCCGCAATACCAATGAGCTTGTAATGGATATCGGTACAGTGCTTGACGGCGATCAGGCGGTTCGGGAAGGGCTTATTGACGAGCTTGGCTCACTGAGCAGCGCTATAGCCTGCCTTTACCAGATGATAGAGCAGGCGGGTCAACCGGAAGAAACTCATTAAATCAATAAACCGAAGGGTTCATTATGTGTGAACCTGAGGTTTACATATTAAACAACAGCACAGGAGAAAGAGGTACATAGTTATGAACATCTGGGAAGCAATTATTCAGGGCATTGTGCAGGGACTCACTGAGTTTCTGCCGGTATCGAGCAGCGGACACTTGTCGCTTGTTCAGCATATTCTGCCGTCTACTTCGAGCGGCAACAATGACGTGGGCAATCAGGCGCTGTCCTTGTTTTTGCACTTCGGCACACTCCTTGCGGTCTTTATTGTCTATCGCGAGGTCATATGGAAGATGATTCTTGAATTTTTTGGCATGTGCAAGGAAATATTCACAGGTAAATTCGTCTGGAAACTTGATCAGATGAATAAGGAACGCAGAATGGTCATATTTGTGGTGGTCGCTTCGGCGTTTGCCATTATTCTCTTCCTGCCTGTACTTGGCTGGCTTGGACTGGAACTCGCCGACGGTGAGCCTGTCAAGAAGCTCTCTGACCTTTCCGAGTACTTCTCAAACGACAGCGATATCATGGCGGAAGGTATATTCTTCACATTTACCGGCATTTTGATTCTGCTTGCAACGGTATTTGATTTTCACATTGGCAATCCGACCAAGCAGAAGGACGGCGTTATCACGATGAGGAATGCCTGCGCGATGGGAATTGGTCAGTGTATCGCGGCAATGCCCGGCATCAGCCGCTCCGGCACCACTACCACCATGGGCATGCTTACAGGCGCTGAAAAAAACACGGCTTTGGAATTCTCCTTTATCATGGGTATTCCGGCAGTACTTGCAGCTAATCTTTTGGAAGTCAAGGATACAGACTGGTCGACAGTAAGCGGTTCTACGATTGTTGCCATTCTGGTTGGTGTTGTTGTATCGGCAGTTGTCGGCGTGCTGGCCATCAAATTTCTCAAGTGGATTGTTTCAAATGAGAAATTCCATTATTTTGGTTATTACTGCCTTGTGTTAGGTGTAGTTGTAATAGTGTTAGCCACCATAGAGAACGTTACCGGAGTAAGGTTTTCATTAGGTAACTAAGCGTATAAGACCTATAATCAATCGGGATCACTGCCCGGCGCAGTGTCCCGATTGTGTTTATAGGCTTTTTAATTCATAAAAATAATTGCTATATATTTAAGAGGTAAATAAATAATATGTCAGAAAACACCGGCAAAAAAAAGAGGCCTGCGTCAAAGTCTCCCTCGTCAAAGACTGGTTCATCAGGCAGCGGCACTTCCAAAAAGCCCGGCTCCAAACGACCGGAGGGTTCCGCAGGCAGCAAAGGGCAAGGGGTAAATTTACAAAAGAAAAGCAAGCTTGCCGGCAGGACGGTTGAGATGTCATCCGGCAGACAGGTAAGCATTGACGAAATAATGAAAGAAAATGATACCAGTGCTGCCGACTCGCCTGAAAAAAACAATGCTGCCAAGAATACTGCTCCGAAAGAAGAAGCGGCACAGCTTTCCGATGTCAAATCTTCGCTCGGGGACGAAGATAACGGCCCCAATGAACAGATTGAATGGAATAAGCAAGTAGGCTCGATTGTGATCTGGATGATTTCGATTATTCTGATTGCGCTTACTTTTTTTCCCGGAGAGAGCTTGTGGACAATTATACATAATTTTATTCTCGGAATACTCGGCTTCAAGGCATACCTATGGGCGGCCCTGCTGATATTTCTGGGTTATCTGCTCACAAAGCAGAGAAATGAGATTATGATAATGAATATTATTCGTCCGACAGCCGGAATCATCATTTTATCGGACGTTCTGAGTTACATCCTTGTTCAGTCAAACGGGTATCGCAATGTCTTTAATGAATTGGCGCTCAACTTCTTCCAATTATTAGGCCAGATATTCATCGACGGCTCAAAGATCGGCGGCACAGGCCTGCTTGGCGGCATTATTGGCGAATTACTTATATTTATCGCCGGTAAAAACGGTGCGGCAATCATAACGTGTATTCTTATGACCGCTCTGATCATGCTGGTATCTCATACGGGGCCGATCGCTTTGTTTGAGGATTTCAAGAGGAAGATCAAGGCTTTGTTGCAGCCCGGAGCTGTCAGAAACGGCATCAAGGAAATCTTTGAGGAGTTATTCGGCAAAAAACAACATGATGAAAATGTGGATTATGATTATGACTATGACGATACAGAGTATGACATTGATATCATAGACGATGAGATTGTCCCACCGTCAATGGAACCTGAATCGGAGCCTGATACGGAAGACATAGATGTCGTAAATGACGGCGATTATAACGCGGACAATGAGATTGACGAGTTTGCGAAAAAGGTTTCGCTCAAAAAGAAGAAGAAAAAACTCAGCAAAGCCGAAGAAATCAAGGCGGAGAGTGAGGAATTTTCAAAACAGGTTGAATCAGAAGAAGACTCGGACGGTGAGAAGGAGGAAAATGAATACAGATTTCCGCCTCTCAGACTGCTTTTTGCGCCTAAAAACGTCAACAGTGCCGATGATGAACTGGAGAAAAAAGAGACGGCGGACATGCTTATCGGAGCATTGGAAGAATATGGCGTGAAAGCTGCCATTACCAATGTCAGCAGAGGCCCCACCGTAACACGTTATGAAATCAAGCCCGCGCCCGGCGTCAAAATCAACAAGATTACCAACCTCTCCAATGATATCGCTATGCGTCTCGCGGCACAGTCCATCAGAATCGAAGCGCCGATTCCCGGTAAGGCGGCCGTGGGTATAGAGATTCCTAATCAGAACAAACAAATGGTTCACATACGTGAAATCCTCGGTTCAAGAAAATTCAATGAGGCAAAGGGTTCCCTGACCGTCGCTCTCGGCAAGGATATTGAGGGAAATATCATTCTCTGCGACTTGAGCAAGATGCCGCATTTGCTGATTGCCGGTTCCACAGGCTCCGGTAAGTCCGTATGTGTCAACTCCATGCTTATGAGCATACTGTATAAATATTCCCCGGAAGACGTCCGTATGGTGCTGATTGATCCGAAAGCGGTTGAGTTTGACATGTACAACGGAATTCCACACCTTCTTGTTCCGGTGGTCTGCGAACCGAAAAAAGCCGCCGGCGCTCTGCAATGGGCTGTCAGCGAAATGCTCAAGCGTTACGGTATGCTCAAGGAACACGGCGCCCGAAATATTGACAATTACAATCGCCTTGCGGAACAGACGGGCGAGTTTGAAAAGCTCTGCCGCATAGTTATCGTTATTGACGAAATGGCAGATCTGATGATAGCTTCACCAAAGGAAGTAGAGGACGCTATTGCCAGACTTGCGGCTATGGCTCGAGCGGCGGGAATGCACATGGTTCTTGCGACGCAGCGTCCGTCGGTGGACGTTATCACAGGCACCATAAAAAACAACATTCCAAGCCGAATTGCGCTTGCCGTGTCCTCACAGGTTGATTCCAGGACGATTCTGGACGAAGGCGGAGCGGAGAACCTGATCGGATACGGCGACATGCTGTTTCATCAGACGGGTTCGAGCAAGAATGTCCGAGTGCAGGGCTGTTTTGTTGATGATATCGAGGTGGAACGAGTCATCAAATTTGTCAAGCAAAACGGTCAGGCTGAATATGACGATACGATTGCGGATGAAATTGAGCGCAAGTCCCTCGAAGGCGCTGGCGAAGGTTCGACCGAGTTTGAGGGCAAGGACGAGAATTTTGAAAAGGCGGTTGAAGTGGTCACAGAAGCCGGACAAGCTTCCACGTCCATGCTGCAGCGCCGCCTTGGAGTGGGGTATGCCCGCGCCGGCAGGATTATTGATCAGTTGGAAGAGCAGGGAATCATCGGTCCTTACGAGGGTTCTAAACCGCGTGCTGTGTTGATCACCAGGGCTCAGTGGCTTGAGATGACTATGAGCCGCGTTCCTTCCGGCAAAAATGATCCGTTGGTGCGCAGTCACAGCGAATTTGCCGCCCAAACTCTTAACATTGGACATGAGGAGATAACTGCCCGTCAGTCTGAATTCTTCAATGCAGATCTTGTTAACGAAAATGAAGATGAGACAGTTATACCGGAAGGCGACGAAACATCCTATGATTCTTCGGATATTTCCGAAGAACATGCTCAATATGAATTCCAAAAAAACACCGAGGAAAGTGCCGTTGACGTTGAGATTGATGATGACGAAATCGAAGACGTAATCGAGGATGAAAATGAGGACGAAATCGAGGACGATATTGAAGAGGAAGACGACACTGAGCATGAGGAAGATATGGTTTATGATGACGATTATGAGAGTAAAAAACCTGAGGTAACTGCACCGATAAAAAACACTCCCCCTGTTGTTCTCACCAAGGAAAAGGCAAGGAAGTCTCCTGTGGATATGAAAAAGGCTGAGAATCCATCAAAAAACGTTCCCGGTCAACGTCGCGCAAAAACAAAGCACCCCGCACCAAGAGATTTTTCGATTTTCTTTGACGATGAAGAGGATGACAATGATCTTTTTGTTTTCGCCAGTGAAAGAGAGCAAGCCGCCTTTGATATTGGAGACGGTATGGAGGATATTCCTCCATGGGAAGAATATCCTTATCACGCAGCGAAATCTGAAAATACGGCAGACGATACATCAATAGAAAGCCATGCCTCACATGATGCGGCTGCGGATGAATGGGAGCCCGATAATCAGACCCAAGGCGAATCTGTAGCAGACGGTACTTATGATGACGATGATGACGATATCTTGTCTTCGTCATGGATAAAGAAGCTGTAAAAATATTAAATGAAGTGGAGCTGAGGTTTTGTCATTCTTACCTGTTTCACAAAAAGATACACAAGAGCTTGGCTGGGAATATGTGGATTTTGTGTATGTATCCGGAGATGCGTATGTCGATCATCCGAGTTTTGGTGTTGCGATCATATCACGTATTCTCGAAGCCAAGGGCTACAGAGTCGCTATTCTGTCACAGCCTGATATAAAGAGAATTGACGAATTCAGGCAGTTCGGCAAGCCCAGACTCGGATTTCTTGTAACGGCGGGAAATATTGATTCGATGGTAGCTCACTACACCGCCGCCAAGAAAAAACGCAGTGAGGACGCTTTTTCGCCTGGAGGCAAACCCGGCAAGCGCCCCGACCGTGCCACTATCGTTTACAGTCAGTTATGCCGGAAGGCATATCCCGACGTGCCTGTCATCATAGGAGGGCTTGAAGCCTCCCTCAGACGGTTTGCCAATTACGACTACTGGGATGATGAGGTAAAGCCGTCGATTCTGATAGAGTCGGGAGCAGACATTCTTTCCTATGGTATGGGTGAATATTCCATGCTGGAGATCGCCGGGAGACTGGCCGGAGGGGAAGATGTGTCTGCGATAACCGATGTGCGCGGAATCTGCGTTGCCATTCCGGTGGAGCAGTATGTTCCTTCCTCGGTGGCGGAATGTCCGTCGTATGAGCAGGTACGCGCTTCAAAGAGAGAATATGCCATATCCTGCCGTATCGAACAGGATGAACAGGACGCTGTTCACGGCAGGAAAATAATACAGCGGCATGGCGGCGTCATTCTGGTGCAGAATCCTCCGATGCGTCCGATCACCACCGAGGACTTTGACTGGGTATATGAGCTGCCATATGAGAGAGCATATCACCCGATGTATGAGCCTTTCGGTGGCGTTCCGGCGATCAAGGAAGTTGAATTTTCCATTATTCACAACCGGGGCTGCTTTGGCGCGTGCGCGTTCTGTTCGCTTGCTTTTCATCAGGGAAGGCAGATTTCAACACGAAGCATCGAATCAGTGGTTCGTGAGGCTGAGATGCTTACCCAAAAGCCAAATTTCAAAGGGTATATTCACGATGTCGGAGGCCCCACCGCTAATTTTCGCATACATTCATGCAAAAAGCAGGACAAAGCGGGAATGTGCCGCGGCGGTCGAAGATGTCTTGCGCCTGCGCCTTGTCCGGCATTACAGGTGGACCACAGCGAATTTCTCGAAATGCTGCGCAGGGTACGTGCGCTGCCTAAGGTAAAGAAGGTTTTTGTGCGTTCAGGAATTCGTTTTGACTACCTAATACTTGAAAAAGACCCTCAAGTCATGCGTGAGCTGATAGAATTTCATGTGAGCGGTCAGCTTAAGGTTGCGCCGGAGCATTGCTCCACGCAGGTGCTCGACCGCATGGGAAAACCGCACTTTGAGGTTTATAAGAAATTCGCCAAAGAGTTTTACGGAATAACCGAGGAGATAGGGAAGAAGCAGTTTTTGGTGCCGTATCTGATGAGTTCACATCCCGGAAGTACGGTAAAAGACGCTATTGAGTTGTCTCTGTTTCTGAAGAAAGAACACCTTCATCCGGAGCAGGTTCAGGATTTTTATCCCACTCCGGGCACCATTTCTACCTGCACGTTTTACACAGGACTTGACCCATACACTCTGGAGAAGGTTTACGTTCCCCGTACTCCGCAGGAAAAAGCCCTTCAGAGGGCGCTTCTGCAGTATTTCCGTCCAGAAAATCACGACATTGTCGAGCAGGCGCTTATAAAGGCAGGACGCACAGATCTCATAGGTGATTCTCCGTCATGCCTGATACGTCCTTCACCAAAGTACCGTCAGGCTCAGTCCGCAGCTTCCAAGACCGGAAGAAAGAGCGTTTCTCAGTCATCCGGCACAGGCAAAAAAAGCCCGATACGCAGTATTCATAAAAAGAAAGGCAAGAAAAAATGATATCGCAAAACCTCAAAAAGACAGTTCGCAATGTTGTCAGCATTGTTCTTTCGTCAGCCATATTCTTCTCTGCCGCGTTTTTCACAGGCTGCACAAAGGAGGAAACCGACAGGTGGCTCAATGAAATATTCGGCATGTTCAATTACGAGGTTTTAGGGGATACGCTGGATGGTGAGGCATGGCTCAAAATGCATGTGATTGACGTTGGACAAGGTGATTCCATATTGATTCAATGCGGAGAGTGCAATGTTTTGATCGACTGCGGAGAAAACGGCATGGGGGATACAGTGCTGGATTATCTCCATAGGGCCGGTGTTTCACACCTTGACTGGATAATTGGAACGCACCCTCATTCTGACCACATCGGCGGAATGGATACCGTCATCAAGAGAGCTGATCTGACAATTGATCATGTGATGATGCCGCAACTTCCCAAAAGCATGACTCCGACAACTGTAACTTATACGGACGTGCTGACCGCTATCAAGAAAAAGAAGCTTAAGATTACCCGTCCGGTTACGGGCAGCGAATATGACCTTGACGGCGTGACAATGACGGTTCTGTCGCCCGAGAAAGGCGCAAATTATACCGATGTCAACGACTATTCCATAGTGCTGAAATTCTCTTATAAAGACGTTTCCATTCTTACGGGCGGAGATGCTACAAAAAAGATAGAGCGGCAGCTTATTACATTGGATTACGATCTGAGCGCCGACATTTATAAAGTTTCACATCACGGAGGCAAAGACGGCAATTCAAAGGTATATCTTGACGAGGTCAGCCCTAAATACGCGGCCATCTCGGTGGGAGATGACAACAAATACGGTCATCCATCCGCTGCTGTCATGGATATTCTGGACGAAATGAACTGCGATGTTTATCGCACTGATCTTGACGGCAATATTATTTTTGAATCGGACGGCAGAAATATTTCCGTAGTTATTTCAAAGGGCCAATAAAAAATTTTGATTCATTAAGGAGAAATATTTATGAGACATCTGACTGTTGACAGAATAGATGGCATTTATGTCATTTGCGAAAATAAAGAACGCAAGATGTACGCGATTCCAAAGTCTGAGCTGCCTTCCGGCGTGCGGGAGGGAGACAAGCTGGAGATTGACGATGAGGGAATCATTTCGGTTAACGGAAAGGCGACCTCAGCTTCACGTTCAGACGTAAGACGCAAAGAAGACGAGCTTTTTGAAAACTGAAAAAGAGATTTTTTCAGTTTTCAAAAAAAGTTTTCCACAGGCTGCAGCGCTGTATTCTTCGGCTCTGCGGCCTGTTTTGCACCGGTAATATTTACCTCAAAAATCAATATATAGTAAAAAATCTCTTGCAATTGCATATATGTTGTGTTATAATAGGCGAGAGCCAAGCAGAAGCGGTAATAGTGAGGCTCTAAGGTCATGGCAGGCTGGGAAAAGATTCTGACTGCCTCAGTAAGTATGAAAGATTATTTTCAGGAGTTGATAGTTTTGTCGGAAAGCCCCGAGTATATTGTAAAGCGAAGCGGACAGACCGTTAAATTCAATGCGGCAAAGATTCGCGACGCTATCAGAAAAGCAGGCAATGCCGTATCGGACGAGGAAATCACTGAGGAAAAGGTACTTAGTCTCACCAATCAGGTGCTTGATAAAATTCCGGTTCATTCCATTCCGTCGGTTGAACAGGTACAGGATATTGTGGAAGAAGTGCTGATTGCCAATGATCTTCCCAGAACGTCCAAGGCCTATATCCTTTACCGCGCCGAGAGAAGCAAGCTGCGTCAGACCGAGAAGGATCTTATGGACATATTCAAGTCCCTTACCTTCGTTGACGCAAAGGATTCAAATATCAAGCGTGAAAATGCCAATATCGACACCGATACCGCCATGGGTACCATGCTCAAATACGGTTCTGAGAGTGCCAAGTACTTTGTCGACAACAACATTCTCGATAAGGAAATAGCCGATGCTCATAACGGCGGCGATATTCATATTCACGATAAGGACTTTTATCTGCTCACAGAAACCTGCTGCCAGATTGATCTGCTCAAGCTTTTCAAGGACGGTTTCTCCACCGGACACGGCCATCTTCGCGAGCCGATGAGCATACAGAGTTATTCGGCACTTGCCTGCATTGCAATTCAGGCAAATCAGAATGAAATGCACGGCGGTCAGTCGGTTCCGAATTTTGATTATTCCATGGCTCCCGGTGTTGCTAAAACCTTTGTCAAGGAGTACTTCAAAGCGCTTGAACTTTACCTTGAATATCGCTATGATGTGTCTTCATGCGCCGCCGAGGAAGCAGTGACGTATCTTGAAAGAGAAATGCCGAGAGACATCGTCAGTCTGTCAAACAAGGAAGGCATGGAAAAGCGCATTATCGAATTAAAAGCGGAGAATAAGCTCCCTGAGGTGATTGCAGGGTTTTCTGAGGACGAACTCAGAAAGCTCAATACAAGCGCCTTTGACACGGCTTTTACCGAGACTGACCACGCGACATTCCAGGCGATGGAAGGGCTGATACACAACCTCAACACCATGCACTCCAGAGCCGGCGCTCAGGTTCCCTTCAGCTCCATCAATTACGGGACGGATACCTCGCCCGAGGGCAGAATGGTGATGCGCAATCTTCTCCTTGCCACCGATGCGGGTCTTGGAAACGGCGAGACGCCCATATTCCCTGTGCAGATCTTCAAGGTAAAAGAGGGAATCAACTTCAACAAAGAAGATCCAAACTACGACCTTTTCCGTATGAGCTGCAAGGTCAGCGCAAAGCGTCTTTTCCCCAATTTCAGCTTCCTCGATGCGCCCTTCAATCTGCAATACTACAAGCCCGGTGATTACAACACCGAAGTGGCATATATGGGCTGCCGCACGAGAGTGATGGGGAATGTACACGACCGTTCCCGCGAAATCACCTGCGGCAGAGGCAACCTCAGCTTCACCACTATCAACCTTCCCCGCATAGGCATTGAGGCAAAAGGCGACTGGAACCTCTTCTACAGTATGCTGGATTCACGCATCGATCTGGTGTTTAAGCAGCTGCTTCACCGCTTTAAGATTCAATGCGAAAAAAAGGTGAGGAATTATCCCTTCCTCATGGGACAGGGCGTATGGATCGACAGCGATCAACTCGGCATTGACGATTCGGTAGCCGAAGTGCTTAAGCACGGCACTCTCAGTGTCGGATTTATCGGACTGGCCGAGACGCTCAAGGCTATGACAGGTCAGCACCACGGCGAGAGCGAAGAAAGCTACCGTCTTGGATTGGATATCGTCAAATATATGCGCGGCAGAATGGATAAGAAATCCGCCGAAACCGGTCTTAACTTCACTTTGCTGGCGACTCCTGCTGAGGGACTCAGCGGACGTTTTGTCAAGATTGACGCTAAGAAATACGGCAGCATTGAAGGCGTTACAGACCGCGAATACTACACCAATTCATTCCATATCCCGGTCTATCACAATATTTCCGCATTCAAAAAGCTGCGTCTGGAAGCTCCGTTCCACGCATATTGCAACGCAGGACATATCAGCTACGTTGAGCTTGACGGCGATATGTGCAACAATGTGGATGCGTTTGAGGCTGTCATCAAATATATGAAGGAAGTAGGAATAGGCTACGGTTCAATCAACCATCCGGTTGACCGCGACCCGATATGCGGCTACAC
This sequence comes from uncultured Eubacteriales bacterium, assembly GCA_900322085.1. GTDB lineage: Bacteria > Bacillota > Clostridia > Oscillospirales > Acutalibacteraceae > RUG762. The sequence continues at coordinate 18,713 of ONYN01000243.1, forward strand.
AGGCGTTATCGGCAACTGTTGTCCGAGATGTGGCAGACGCAGCGGAGAAGGCGTATCTGTAGAAACACTCAGAGAACTGAGAAAGATGTATCCCAATATGCCGCATTTTGTGGGCATTGATTAATCAATAATACCAAAATATTTCAGGAGGTAATTGCAATGAGTGAACAGGCAACACAGAAAAAGACAATAGGAGAAGGTGTGGAATTTGAGCGTATCCGCCGCATCACAGGCTATCTGGTCGGTACGGTAGATCGTTTCAACGACGCA
>ONYN01000242.1 GCA_900322085.1 uncultured Eubacteriales bacterium
AAGAATTCGGTAGTTCTGTTGGCGTTGTATATCACCAGCAGATCGGACGGATCGCCGTCTTTGCTGGCCTTGACGGTGAAAGCGACCATATTCTTTGATTTGCATGGCAGGAAGGTCAGATTGTCACAAACCTGATTGGCTTCGGAAAATCTAAGCGATTTGTGCGCCTTGCGGAAAGCTATCAATCCCTTGTAATAATTGAATACGTCTATGTATTCCGACTTGCGGTTCCAGTCGATGTTGTTGACCTTGTCGGGCGAACGGAAGCTGTTTTCATCAAAGCCGCCCAGCTCCTCATTGTACTTGGTGCGCAGGAAATCCTGCCCCAACTGAATGAAGGAAAGCCCCTGTGCGGTAAAGACGATACCCGCCGCCAGCTTATCCATTTTAATGCGCGTGAGTTCACTGTCCTCGGGGTTTGAGGTGGCCAGTTTATCCCAGATGGTAAGGTTGTCGTGTGCTTCGACGTAATTGACCGCCTGCGTGGGACTGAGCGCCCAGCCTTTATCCGAATAATTGACCTTGGTCATGTCGATGCCGGGGAAGTCGATGCAGCCCACCAGACCGAATTTGACAGTCTCCTCAAAATTTTTGGCTCCGTTGACAAAGCCCTTTTCTTTCAGCTCAAAGACGTGGCCCTTGATGCCGTCGCGAATGTCGTTGCTGAATGCGCCGACGCCGGGATACTGCTTGGCATTGCATTTGATTGCGCGCAGACTGTCCGGAATTCCGCATTCGCCGCCTGTCCAGCCCTCGCCGTATACGATGATGGTCGGGTCAATTTTGTTGAGTTCTTCGCGTATCTCGTTCATGGTCACAATGTCATGGATTCCCATGAGGTCAAAGCGGAAACCGTCAAGCATATATTCCGAAGCCCAGTAGACCACCGAATCAACGATGTATTTACGGCACATAGGACGGTCGGACGCGGTTTCGTTGTTGCACTCCGAACCGTTGTAGAAGGTGCCGTTTTCGTGGGTGCGGTGATAGTAGCGAGGCACAGTCATGTTGAGGTAGGAACCTTCAGAGAACATGGTGTGATTGTAAACAACGTCCATAATCACACGAATTCCGTTTTTGTGAAGTGCCTGCACCATCTGCTTGTATTCGTTGACGCGCACAGCCCCGTCGTAAGCGTCGGTGGAATAGGAGCCTTCGGGAGCGTTGTAATTGAGTGGATCATAGCCCCAGTTGAACTGCGGCTTATCAAGCTTGGTCTCGTCGACGGAGTAATAATCGTAGGAGGGAAGCAGTTGTACATGCGTCACGCCCAGTTCCTTGAGGTGATCGACGCCGATTTTGGTGCCGTCCTTAAGGGTGAGACCGGTCTCGGTAAAGGCAAGGAATTTGCCGGGGAAGTTGCTTTTGGCACTGTAGTGATTGGAAAAATCCCTGATATGTGTCTCGTAGACCACAGCGTCGGTAGGTCTGCCATCACCGAACATCGGACGCGGCGTCTGACGGAAGCCATTGGGGTCGGTAGCGGCGAGATCGATTACCATACCGCGCATTCCGTTTGCGCCCACAGCCTTGGCATAGGGGTCAACCACTTCATTGGTCCTGCTGTTAACAGTAACACTGTATGTGTAGTAAATCCCGTTCTGATCGCCGTTCATCACATAGCGCCATGTGCCGTTTTCCGCCGGTTCCATATTAATGGAGTCAAGCTGATTGCTGCCCAGCCCTTCCCGGAACAAGTTGAGTACCACCCTGGAAGCGGTGGGAGCCCACAAGCGGAATTCCGTCTTCTCAGGCGAATAAAGCGCACCCAGCGAACCTCCGTAGTAATATTTTTCGTTAAATTCCTTTGTATCAAAAATATTAGCCATTGACTTAAGCCCTGCCTTTCAATCATTATTCTTGATTCATTATCCATCAATAAAAAATTAAGTCAATACGAGTATTATAACACAACGCCAGCACATTTTCCATACAGTTCACAATAATTTAACCTCCCGGCGGCCTTAATTGTCAACGAATTATACCGCATATTTTTAGATACTTTTTATATAGCAACGGTAAAGTCACTACAATGAATATTCGCTGAGTATCGCAAGCGCGTGTTTTGAAATATTTTTCTCCGCCGGTATGTATATTCTGTAATCTCCTCCCGAATTGTCAATCTGCCATTCTGACATTTCGCACTCCGTCCGTTTTTGCAATTGTCCTATCGCGTCAAGCAGATCATCGGCTTCGGCAAATTCATACAGCCTGCCCGAAGGCTCCCGGGTGAATTCCAGATAAAACCGGCATCCGCCCTGACGCAGCGGCCGGCAGGCGACCGTGACGTAATTTCCGGACCGCTTCATCCCGCAAAAACGATAAAGCACATCGAAGATCGTCCGCAGCAGCAGACGGGTTGCGCGGTTTTGCATTGTGAGCGATTGATGTTGCAGCCCCATGGCTTCAAGTTCGTTCCTGTCAATGCATACAATGGCAAAACCGGATGGATTTGAGGCGATTAATTTTATTTTCATGGCTTGACTTACCTCCGCAGCGGTATTATTATAGTATTATCCATTTGATAATACGGTATCAATAATAAAATAATACCCCCGATTCCGGGAGGATGCAAGAGGTGAATAATGGCATGAAGGCATCGGAAGTGATGAAAGGAATAAAGGCAAGCGTATTCAACAGCGGCAAATACGTCGATCTGGAGCAGCACAAGGAGCCTGCGTTTTCGGCGCCCCTGAGTTCGGTGCCGATCAGGGAATGTGTGCATGTCCCTCTTTACGACCCCTGCGGCGGCAAGATGTATCCCATCCCCCACAAGGGCGACCGCTGCGCGAGATTTTCGCCCCTGGCGCACACCAAGACCCCTTCCAACAGCATAGGACCTTCGTGGATCATGTCGCCCATATCCGCCTATCTGGAGGATATCGTCACAACCGATCATCCCATGCTGGGCAGAATCTTCTGTGCTGTGCTGCGTCCTGATCATTCGGTTCCTCCGCTGCCCACAGTGCAGCACAGTCTCAGCTCCATGACCACCATGGGAGTGCTTCGGACCATTCACCAGGCGGGAATTATTGATGAATTTGACGGCAAGCCCCTTATAAGCAAGATACTGCGCGCCCGTGAAAACAACATCAGAGAGATAGCCGCCATTGCGCTGGACGACAGTCCCTATGTCAGCAGCGCATTAAAGACGGTCAGCGAATTCGGCAGCGAAGTGACCGACGGCATTACCGTTGTGCTCAAGGCGCTGGACGGCGGCAGCGCAAAGCTTGCCATATTCGACTGCGATGAAGTGCATATGCACCCGAATTCCGGCAAATTCGGCTTCGTCAAGCCGGTGAAAATGAGCGGAGGCTTCCCGCTGATTTCCAAATTCAGGCGGCAGTATTATCCCAAGGGGGACTTTCTGCCCATAGGCGTGCAGGCGCTCCGTGCGGCGGCCAATGCGCTTCTTCGCGGCATTCCCCAGACCAATTCCATTGTCACCGTGTCGGGCGAATGTATCAAGCGCCCATGCAACGCCGTAATAGTAAACGGCACGCCGCTGGAAGATGTGCTTCGGTTTGTGGGTGTCAACAAACTGCCCAATTACGTGATATTCGGTGATACGATGAACGGCGTGACGGTGACCGATCTTCAGACGCCCGTTCCCATCGGAACCCGTGCCATTACGGTGATGCATTCGCTCAGACCGATGCAAAAATCCTCCTGCACACGATGCGGCAAATGTGTGACGGTTTGTCCGATGGGGCTGCCCGTCTATCTTGCCATGCGTTACCACGAACGCGGAGACGACGAAACGGCGGCTTTGTTCGGAGCGGAACGCTGCACGGGCTGCGGCGCATGCAGCGCTGTCTGTCCCTCCGGCCTGGAGGCTTCTGACATCATGCGCAGTCTGAAAAAGAAGCAGACATTAGTTTGATAATAAAAACCGGCGCTTCGCTGACCCGTCAATTACCGCAGGTCAAAAACGCCGGTTTCTTTATTGTTAATAGAATTTGATATATCTGCTGTAAGCATAGCCTACGGTGCGGTTCTGGAGCCTGACCATGTACCAGTCGGAATTTGACGTGTCAAGTACCGTAAGGCGTGTTCCCTTTGGAAGCACCTTGACGATCATATAATTCAGACCGGGGCCGGAGCGGATATTGAGCGGCAGTCGCTTGGTGTTGACATAAGCTTCTCCCACGCTGTGCTGCTCCTTCTGACTGAAAGGATCAATGGTCGGTTCAAGAATACTGTTGTTGGTAGGCTGGGTGGTTGTCGGCAGAGTGATGCTGTTTGTGGTCTGTACCGTGGTAGATTCGGTGGTAGGCAGAGTGGCCTTAGTGGTAGTGGAAACGGTGCTTTCCGTCGTGGACTGAGTCGGCAGCGGATTGATGGGCCGTGCGTAAGGAATCATTCCCGTGGGCGACGTGGTAGGCACAGTGGTTTGAGTGGTGGCGGATGTCGCCTCGGTGGGAACCGCCTCCGTCGCGTCGGTTGAAGCTAAGATGGCATCGGTCGTCTCGTCATCAATAAACGGTTTTGTCGAAGCTTCCGTGGGTTCGGTTGTGGATTCAGTGGATTGGGTAGTCGCGGAAGTAGCTTGTGTCGTATCCTGTGTCGTATCGGTATCATCTTCAAAGAACGATTTGGTAGAAACAGTTGTGCTTTGTGTGGCGGCCGTAGTCAGTGTATCGCTCGGGTCAGTTGTCGAACGGGTGGGATAATGGTAAACTACGTCGGAATCGGATACGTTGTAATCCTCATCCTTTTCAAATACCAGCTTCGGCGCGCGGAAGTAATACTTCAGCTCGGAGTTGATCATGAGAATTTTGATTTTCTTACCGTTAATGACCTTTTCCACATAGTCCTCAGACATAACGATGGAGGTGGAAGCGGTCTGTCCGTCCTCCGAAAGAGTAACTTCGTCGCGTCCGTCCAGCACCGATCGGAGCGAAGTGTAACCCGATATGCTGAAAATATACCCAGGGAACATCCTTTCAAAGGATTCCTCTACACTGCTGTATGGGCGGTATGCTTTCAGCACGGTGGGGGCGGATTCACTGCCGCAGGCGAATACCGCCTGCTGCTCGCTGGTGGACGTCATAAGCTGGCTGTCAGACACCGTATCGCTGGCGCTGACGTATATCATACCGTTGGGAATAGTTACTCCGCAGGCTGCAAGCTCCTTGTTGATAAGCGCAAGAGATTTGTCGTTGAGGTTGAGACTGCTGCTGTAGACGAATTTGACAGCAGCTACCGAACCGTCAGACTTTGGGATTCGCGCGGTGCCAACAAACAGAACGCCGCCATCGGTCTGCACATTCTCAAATCCTCCCGACTGTGCGGAGGTCTGAGTGAAAGACTTTACCGACTGTGTGGAGCGGGTCACCTCTGCGGAGGATTGGGTGGTATCGTTGACCGTCGCCACAGTGGATTCTGCCGCGGATGTTGTCTGCACTTTCGATCCGGTCGTCTCTGCGGACTGCGATGTCGATTCCAGCGACTGAGCTGCCTGAAGATCGGTGTCTGATACATCTGGCACATTTGATACAGCGGAGGCTCCGACACAAGGCACAAATGACGCCGCAAGACCGATGGAAATAAGCACGGCGGTGATCCTTCTGCGCAGAGCAGTACCGCCAAAGAGTTGTGATATAATATGCAAGCTGATTACTCCTTTCCGGATAGCCTGTAATATCGGTAATAAAATGCCTGGTCTATTTTACGAGAAAAAGCTCACAACGCAAGAACTGAGCTTTGCGTGATTCAAATCATTCTCAACGTATGATAGTGTTTAAATATTCATATTAATTATAACAACAAGTCAATTAAATTTCCAGTAAAAAAATACACAATTTTTTTAACTATTTTTAATAAATATTACGGTAGACATGAAATTCGGTGAATCATTATCCCATAAACAATGTGAATAAAATGTAAAAATAAACAAAGCAGTCAAAGATATGAAAAATAGCGCTTTTTTTTTTTCAAAACTCGTGCTATAATGATTCTGTTCTGATTATGAATTGGAGGTATATCCTTGGATATTTTTGTTGTTCAGGGCGGCAAAAAGCTGGAAGGTTCCATTACCGTCGGCGGTGCAAAAAACGCTGCGGTGGCAATCATTCCCGCCGCCATTCTATCAGGTGACATATGCAGAATAGAAAACCTCCCCACGATAAGCGACGTGAATGTTATCTCGCAGATCCTTATTCAGCTTGGAGCAAAGGTTACAAAAATCAGCGACTCGGTGATCGAGATTGATTCCCGGGAGCTGAGCTGTGCTCAGGTAAGTCAGGAGCTTGCCAAGAATATGCGTGCCTCGTACTATATGCTCGGCGCCCTGCTGGGCAGATTCGGACACGCCAGAGTTCCCATGCCGGGAGGCTGTTACTTTGGCGTCAGGCCCATCGACCAGCATCTCAAGGGCTTTGAAGCTCTGGGAGCAAAGACGGGTCTGCGCGAGGGCGTTATCTCGCTAACCGCTCCGGATGGTCTGAAAGGCGCCTGTATTCCGCTTGACGTGGTATCGGTGGGCGCTACCATCAACATCATGCTGGCGGCGGTAAGGGCCAAAGGACTGACCATTATCGAGCATGCCGCCAAGGAACCGCACATCGTCGACCTTGCCAACTTTCTCAACTCGATGGGTGCAGACGTCAGAGGCGCAGGTACCGATGTGATCAAGATTCGCGGCGTAAGCAAGATGCACGGTGCGACCTATTCCATCATTCCCGACCAGATCGAGGCTGGCACCTATATGATCGCGGCTGCGGCAACGGGCGGCGACATCACCATCAAAAACGTCACGCCCAAGCACATGGAGAGCATCTCCAAAAAGCTGATGGAAATGGGCGTGGAGGTGTACGAATACGACGACTCCATGCGCATCACACGATCGGGTCCGCTCAAGGCATGCAATGTCACCACCATGCCTCATCCGGGATTCCCGACCGATATGCAGCCCCAGATGGCGGCGGCCATGGCGATAGCCAACGGCGTCAGTTCCATCACCGAGGGCGTATGGGAAAACCGTTTCCAATACGTCGAAGAGCTTAAAAAGCTCGGTGTAAATGCCGAAGTCCAGGGCAGAGTGGCAAAGTTCACCGGAGTTGAAAAGCTCACAGGCAATCACGTGAAGGCAACAGACCTCAGAGGCGGCGCGGCTATGGTAATCGCGGCACTTATTGCCGAGGGTGAGACATATATCCGCGAGATATATCACATCGAACGCGGCTACGAACAGTTGATCGACAAACTGGTGGGCGTGGGCGCTGTGATCGACCGAAGAACGGTTCCGGACGATTTTTACAACAAAAAATAAAAATATCGGGAACATCTGACTGCGGATCACTGATTTTTACCGCAGATTGGTTCATCATACTTTATCTAAACAATGGCAGACCGCCTCCGATTTTTTGACATCCGGCGTTTCAAAAAAATCGGCAGGCGGTTATTGCTGTGCTGCGAAAGGAAGCATACATTTGGCGAGATTTTGTTCATTATACAGCGGAAGCAGCGGAAACTGCGTTGCCATAGGCTGCGGCGGAAGATACATTCTGATAGACGCCGGACGCACTGCAAAGAAAATCAGGGAACGTCTGGCGGAGGAATCCATCGAACCCGAAAAAATCGCCGCGATATTCGTCACCCACGAGCACAGCGACCATATCGCGGGACTTCGCGTGCTTGCGTCAACACTCAAAGTGCCTGTTTACGCCACCGAAGGCACGGCTGAGTTCCTACAGGAAAACGGTCAGGCGAAAAATGTAGACCTTCGTCTTATGCCGGCAGGCGAAGTGGATGTGGGCGATATGAGCGTAAGCGGATTTGCCACATCGCACGACGCGGCGGAAAGCTGCGGCTTCCGGGTAAAGTGCGGCGATGGAAGAAGCATTGCCCTTACCACCGACACGGGCGTGATAACCCCCGAAATACATTCCGCACTTGAAGGCTGCGACCTGGTTTATCTGGAATCCAATCACGACATTTCCATGCTGTACGCGGGGAACTATCCCTATCCGCTAAAGCGACGTATCGCATCGGAAAAGGGACATCTCAGCAACGAAGCCTGCTCTGCGGAACTGCCGACGCTTGCCCGCGCCGGCACCACACGTTTTGTACTGGGACACCTGAGCGCGGAAAACAATATGCCGCTTCTCGCCCGTCAGAGTGCGGTCAGCGAACTGAGCAAATACGGCATTCGTGAGGGAACCGATTATCTGCTCGCCGTCGCGGGAATCAACGGCCTTAAGTCGATGGTACTGTAGCAGCAGGGCAGTAAGATGTAAGAGCCTGCCGACGTATCTCTTCACGCACGGAGATACGTCGGCAGGCTCTAAGAATAGGAAAAACACAAAAACAATCGGGATCCGCAAATGCTTTCACATTGTCCGGCTCCCGATTGTTTTATTGGTAAATCACAATGCCCAAATAATGAATTATATCTTGCCGTCGCTGACGTCAGGTTCTTCCCCACCCGTCTCGGTTAAATCACGCAGCACAAGCCGTCCTCCGCTCCTGTCGGCAATGGCGCAGATCGCCTTGAATGCCGCTTTGCAGCCTTCCCATTCCTTGTCATCGGCAAATATCGCCGGTCGTTCCTCGGCTGCGACATATTTGGCGCAAGGTACAGATATATATTTGAGGTGGGAATTCTCATTGCCATGCGCGGAATTGCGTATCATGTAAATGGGATTGTAACTCGCCTGTTCCACTGATACGCTGCCATCGCTGCCTCTTGCAATATTCAGATTGACCGTCATGCTGCGAGCCATTTCGGTCTTGGACCTCTGAATCAGCTTCTTTTCGGTTTCAAGGGCTTTTTTCTGCGCATCGGTCAGATTCCCCTTAAGGCCCATAATCTTGGACTGACCGGGATACAGATTGTTGCCGTAAATGCTGCCCAGCGAGTAAAAAACAAAACACTCTCTGTCGGTATCGCCGCTTTTATAGGCGATGACTTCCGCCCCCAGAGTGACACACGGGCCGTAGCCCACTATCACATCCGCGCCCGACTGGGCGATCTTTTTGGCTGATTCCTTGATAAAATCGGTCTCGGTGAAGCTGCCGAGTCCTCCCCAATTGACGCACACTACAATGAATTCCGCTCCGCTGCCGCGCAGCTGTATTATGTCGGTCGATGCACGGTCGGCAAGCTCGTCTTTGGTCACGTTGGCAATATGCGCCTTCTGATCGTCGGTGAGCTTGGAATAATCCGCCCCTTCGATGCAGTTGAAGCCTGCCAGACCCACATTAATGCCGTTTACTCTGGCAATTCTTGTATTCAGTTTGTCAGGTTCGCTGTCTGTCATGCCTATGACTCCCACCGACTTGACGTGAAGATTGGAAATCGTGGCGCACATGCCGTCGTAACCGTTTGCAAGAGCATGCTGATTGGCTCCGAATATGTAATTGACTCCCAGCTCAGAAAGGGTGGCTGCGAGCGCGGAAGGATAATTCTTGCCTGCGTCAAATCCTCCAACCTGCTTGTTCTCGCCGTAAACATTGACCTGACCGCAGAGTCCCACAACGGTCAGATCTCCCGCCAGCACTTCGGAAAGCTCCGACATGCCGTTGCGGAAATTGTATTTTCCGTCGACATACGCACAGTCAAGCATTTCCTGCGTTGGCATCACATTGCCGCCGATTGATAGAGTAAAGCTGCCGGAAGGTCTGCTGTCGCTCTCTTCCCCGTCCTCCACCGGTATTTCGTGGCTGCCTGATCTCACAGACGCGGCAACAAGCACCGCACCAAGTACGCTGACGGCACCTATTACCAATATCACGCACAGTCTGGTGAAGCGGTCGGCGTCCACACCGTCCACCAGCCTTTTACGGGGACGGGCTTCATTGCCGGTGCCTCTGCCCGCGGGATTGGACGAGGCGTCGTCCTTGTTGAATATGCCGTTGAATGACACCGCTATTCGTGCGAAAAACCGGAGAATCGCGGAAAAAGCTCTTTTGAAAATTTTCATTATGATCCCACGCTTTTCTTTATAGTGATCGAAGAATCCTTCCGTGCATCATCACGCGGCTGAATTGACCGACCCCAGGTAATCCATGAGCATCTGCCAGTCCTGGGGAACCTCTCCGCTCATAATGAACGTCACAAGCGACGAACCTACCGTCATAAGCAATGCGGCGCAGATCATGCCAAACAGTATGGTGAAAAAGGCGCTTTTCACACGAAGATCCAGCAGCGCCGCGACCAGTGCGCCTGTCCATGCGCCCGTGCCGGGAACCGGTATGGCAACGAACACAAAGAGTCCCCATTTGCTGTATTTGAGCACCTTGTCCTTATTTTTGTCGGCCTTTGCCTCTATCCAGTGCGCAAGCGGACGGAAAATCCGCGTTTTTTTGAACCAATTGATCACCGGTCTTATCAGCAGCAGAATAAATGGCACCGGCAGGATATTGCCGGCAATGGCAATGGGCAATACTTCCCACAACGGCATATTCAGCACAAGCATTCCAAACGGAATGGCGCCGCGGCACTCAATGAGAGGCACCATAGATATGAAAAACACCGCAAGCTCCGGCGGAAAATTCTCCTGAAAAAACGCCTGTATAGTTTCAACCATGATGAAACAGCCTCCAATACAAGGAAATATTTATTGCATTGATCTCTATATTCTGACTCATTATACATTATACATCAATTATCTTTGAATTTCAACAAAAATATATCTCTGACGCGGCAAAAATTACGGAATCGTTATTTGACAAATTTATCAAGCACCGTTAAAATTGTGTTTATATTCAATTGATATATTGGTTGTATTACTTTTTTTGAAAACGAGGGAAACAATATGACTCTTTGCAACGAGTCGGAGCGCAGCTACTCCTGCGCTGTCGGCATGGAAATGCTCAACGGATACGGCGTGATGAAGCCCAGCGGCTATCAATCGCTTATAATGGAGATTTCCGGGCGGCATCTCAGACAGTTCGCGATAGGCGAGGACGATCTGATTCAAAAAGGCATGGCATGGGTACTGGTATCATCGTCGATAGAGATATTAGCCCCCATTCGCGGCGAGATCAATCTGACAGCCCGCACATGGCACTCCGAACAGGACAGACTGACTTTCCGCAGAGAGCTTTGCTTTGCCGACGATCAGGGAAATAACCTCTTTAACGCGGCAACTTTCTCGGTGCTGATGGATATGAACGACCGCCGCATCATACGTCCTGACAGGCTGAATTTTGACATCGGGCAGCCCCACAGTCAATTTCTGCTGGAGGCTTCGCCAAAGCTGCGGATCCGGGAAGAAATGCAGCCCTGCGACAGGCGAAAAATCTATCCGAGCTGCATAGACCGCCTGGGGCACACCAACAACTGCCGCTACAGCGAATTTGCTTATGACGCACTGACCGGGGAAGAAATCGCCAATCTTGAAAATATGCGCAGGATTGACCTGTTCTTCAAATCCGAGCTTAAACCCGGTGAATATTTCACCGTAAGACGCAGTTCTTCCCAAGTGGAAAAAGGCGAGCTTATGATCGACGGCGTGAATGAACAGACCGGTAAGCAGTCGTTTGCGTGCAGAATGGTATTTGACTGATTTTTTCAGATACAAAAAAATCGCCATGCGCATGTTTTTTCTCACGCGCATGGCATTTTATTTTTATGCAGGCTCTAAAAAATTTATTTCTGACCGTACGCGGGCGAACCGTTATCCTCTACCGTTATCCCCAGCAGCCTGACCAGGCCTATCGCCTGAAGTGAATCTATTCGGGAGCCTTCCAGTTCACCGCCGAGGAAGATAATCTGATCCAGGCGGTTGCCTCTGAGATCCATTCCGGCAAGCGATGTCCCGGAAAAATTCATTCCCGTCAGGTTGCACTGGACAAATTCCGATTCCTTCATACGGGAATTGTCAATGGAACCTGACGTCATGTCGCAACCGACAAATTTCGTCACCGATATCTTGGTTTCGGAGAAGTTGACATATCTGGCATAAGACGTCCTTATAAGCACATTGTTCATCACGCCATACGACAGATTGAGTCCCGCAAGCTTGCTTTCGACTATCTCACAGTATGTAAAGGATCCCTGACTTAAATTGACAAAAGACAGGTCGCAGTTCTTGAAGTAGCAGTTGATAAAGCTGACCCCTTCAAAGGAACAGTCCTGAAACCGGCAGTTGATAAACGCGCAGCCCGAAACCTCCACACCGTTGATGGTGAGATGCTGCACCGTTTCGTTGTCAAAATAATATCCGTAAACTATCTCACGCTTCACATCGGCGTCAACCAGTATGTCCAGTGCCGACTTGTCCCTTTTCAAGTTCATATTGATCTGCGGCTTTTGTCTTTTCATGGCAAAAAAAATCCTCCCCGGCATTTATTTATGAATGAATGACCGTCATACAAATACAAATTACATTATATCAGATATACCGTATAAATTCAAATTATTTTTTTAATGTTAAACCAAAATTAAAGATTAATTGCGTTATATGTCATTGACAAACCAGTCTTTACATACTAATATATTAACATAAAGACCATCTGTAAGGGAGAACGATTTGCTATGGAAAGAATGAAAAGATGGATGCGCAGGTCGGCATTGCTTGCGGCTTCGGCAATTGCGGTGCTTTTGCTGCTTTGCTCATGCGGTTCCGAACTTGACGGTACATGGACATCCAACTCCGACGAGGACACCAGAATTAAAATATCAGGCGAAAATGTCAGAGTTTATTACGACGATTTCAAAATTGAGGGTACATATGAAACCGATGATTACAACAAAATCATATTCCACCTGACCGACAAAAACGGAAACAAATACAAAATCATGGCCGTTCTCAACTACGAAAAGAAACGAAAAACCCTCACCCTGACAAATTCTAAGGGTGAAACAGAGGTTTTTGCAAGGTAGCGCCATGAATTGATTGACGGATTTCAGATTAAAATATTCCAAAATATAATTTTTCACAGCAAATATACTATTTGTATTATTTGCCTTTGACAAATCTATCTGGATGACGGCGTATGTATTCAAAAATATATTGCTGTGCCACCCCCGCGTACTGGCTGCCTATAAGGGCTGTACCGCCAGTGAATTCCGTTTCCAGCGCACGGCGTATCCACACGTCCACCGGAAAGCACTCAAGACGTCCGAAACCGTAGAGCAGCGCACATTCAGCCACCTTCGGTCCCACGCCTCTGAGTGAGCGCAATATTTTTCGAGCCTCGTCAATCGGGGCTTTTTTGATATATTCAAAATCTATCTCCCCTGCCGCGACGCGTCTTGACAGTTCCGTCAGATATCCCGCGCGGTATCCGCAGCCGAATTGGCGGAAGGTTTCCTCCGATACCTGAGAGAGCGCCTGCGGTGTCGGAAAGGCATATCCTTGTGAAGGTTCAGCCACAAGGCTGCCATTCACTGCGGGACAGCCGTAATGCAGGCACAGCCCGGAAATGATGCCCCGTATGCGGGGAATGTTGTTGTTCTGCGAAATGACAAATGAGCAGAGAGCTTCCCACGGCTCCTGCGCAAGAATGTGTACTCCCGCCGCATATTCGGCGCTGTCGCGAAGTCTCGGTTCCATATCGGTGACAATCCGCCTGATTTCAACATAGTCCCTGTCTATATCCAGATACCTTCGCCAGACAGTTTCGTATTCCCCGGCGTCCGCTCCGTAAATGGTGACGCTGTCGCCGTTCTGCTCCATTTCAACATACCTTCCGAACGCGGTGCCGCAGAGCCTTCCCCCGCGATGCGTCCACCGGAAGCACTGTCCGCTCAGGAGTGTATCGGCCACGGAAAAGCTCTTGCTTTCCACCGTCACCGAAGGAATAATCTTATCATGGTCTTTCAATTTTTCTTTTCACGCTTTCTGCCTGAGAGCCAGTCCTAACAATCCTCTTCGCACGGGGCATTGCCTCCGCACTGCGGACAGTATTGCTCCATGTCCAGCATGGCGCATGTCGTCCAGCTGTAGCCGCATTTTTCGCAGGTATGCGTTCTGCTCACCGGCCTTGGCCCGTAAATACACTGCATCATCTGCTGGTAGGGTTCAAATTCTCCCTCACCGGCTTTGGTACCGCAAATTCGGCAATATTTGTCGCCTTCCCCAAGCAGTGCATGACAGTTGCCACAGCGGGTACTGTCGGGAATTGTCCAATTGCTGTTTTTCGCGCCGCACTTAGCGCAGCGTTCATCCTTGAAATGCACAGGCGCACCGCAGCAGGCACATTCTCCCACGGGATTTTTTTCGTTCATAGCTGTTCCTCCGTTCTCAACACCGACATCATACAAAACATCGGCTTGTTATGATTGAAATCCCACGTATGTGTGGAATCCCCTGCGCAGAATTCCCGTTCGGAACATTCGCGGCATGCACCGCAAAGCCGTGTGCGGTCGCTTCTGAATTCTCGGAAACGATGGTACCACACATCGGAAAATCTGTCGCGGCCAATATTTCCCTGTATCAGCTCAGGACGACGCTCAATATCGAGACAGGAATATATGTCGCCGTTGCAAAGAATACTTCCGACATAAATGCCCGAACCGCATATGAAATAATTGTCCCTCAGTTCGCGTTCATATTCAAACGACAGATAATGCGAGCATCCAAAGCACACTTCCATCGGAGTATCGGCAGAATAACGCTTCTCCCTGATGAAATCCAGCAGATCAAGCATTTGCCTGTCGGACAGCAGCAGATCTCCGTTTTGAAGCGCCCTGCCGATAGGTTCGATATTGATCACACGCCACGATTCCACCTTCTCATTGCACATCAGCCGAAAAAGCGCTTCCAGCTCGTCGAAATTTTTCCTGTGGATGACCGATGTGATTTGCACCCGTATTCCCGCCGAATGAAGGTATTTCACCGCGTTCAGGGTTCTTTGGAAGCAGCCGCTGACGCCACGCAGTCTGTCATGGCTTTTTTCCAGTCCGTCAAGGCTCAGTGTGGCGGAGTCCAGTCCAAGCTCCGCCATTCGGTGTGCGGCGCTAGGGTCAATCAGCGTACCGTTGGTAGTGATTCCCCACAGAAAACCAAGCGAGTGTATTTTCTCAACAATATCAAAAAAATCTCTGTGAAGCAGCGGCTCTCCACCCGTCAGACAGATCATAACGGTGCGCGGATCAAAATCCTCCGCCACGGTCGCAAGCGAATTCATCAGCAAATCAGTGTCAATGAACATGCCCTTTCCGCCGGCACAGCTGCTCCCGCAGTGCATACAGGCGAGATTGCAGCGGTCGGTAAGCTCGACAAAGAGATATGTCAACCTTGGGTGCGTCCTCAGATAATCGCGGTATGTCGCAAGGCGCTGCATGTCACGGGTTTTTACTTCTTTTTTTCGCGCTATCAGTTCATTATCCCGCTCCAGAATCATCACCCGCTTTTTGCAAATTATGAGAGTCTATTCAATTATTCAGATCATTGATCCCAGCGCTGACCGCTGAAATTGATCCCTCTGGTAAACAGATCAAAATTAACGCTGCCCCGCTGCTCGGTTTCATCGCTGAAAAGCTCCATGAGCTGCATCGACTCCACCTGTGCCTTATCGGTCAGCTCATAATAATTCAAGTTGTACCTCACGCTCTTGTCCTTCGGCTCAAACCATACGCTTCCGGTCATGTTGCCGTAATCGAAGCTTGTATCCTCGGTTTTCGGATGGAAACGGCAGGAAAGCGTGCCGCCCTTTGTGCCGGGTCTGACAAACGGAAGCAGACGTTCGGCAGCCTCCGCAACCGGCTTTTTCACAAAGTGCGAATCGTTGCGCAGCGACGTGTGAGTTCTGAAATCCGCCGCCAACGTCATCGCCGCTTCGCGCGGGGTATGAATTCCGAACAAATCGCAGAGCAGCAGCGAATACAGCACGGCAACCGCCGTGTCAATTCCGTCACATTCCGGCAAACAGTCGCTGAGGTTCAGATCGCTTATGGTAAGCCCCATATCATGTCTGAGCAGCATCACGTCCAGATTGATCTCCGTCAGGGCGTGATATTGGTAATTGCTCCCGCGCTCGTCGGTCTTTTCGAGAAGCTCCATATTGTAATGCACGAGGGGGTGAACACTGCGGTCATAGCAATAGTGGCAGCAGAATCCCAGCGCATAGGAGTAAATGATGTTGAAATCAGTTCGGCCCATGCAGTACCGGCAAACTTTGCCCAGCGAACGCAGCAGCTTTGCCGGATCACCTCTGTGCAGCGCGGAACCGTAGGAACGAATACTGCCGGACTGCCACGGCATGGTTCTGTGGCAAAAAAGTATGTCGGGGCCTTGACATCCCCAGAGAAATGCAGCCTGATCAATATCCGGGTATAGTGCGGCAAATGCGCTGTCCTTGCAGATGCGTCTGCCAAGCAGCCAGTGACTGATAATATCGGGCATGGCGATAAACCTCCTTTTTGATGAAAAGCCAATAATAATGAAAAGACACAAGGCGGACGACTTGATGCCGCCCGCCTTGTGTCAGAAAAGAGTATCAAAAAAGGGATAGGAGTAGGTGTAGTCTTTATCAGATCATAACGGAACTTTCAAAACCGACAATGAAGAACATGTGCCTTGATTTTACATGTGAAACCAGCACAGAGGTTCGCTTGACTTCCGTTACTGTTATTAAGTATAAAGATACTTTATGAACATTCGATTAACTGATAAATAACACTTTGTGAACATAAAAGCGGCATTGAGAGCGTTTTTTACTTTTACAAATAACTTTTATCATTTTTTAACAAAAGAGACGATGACCTGCCTTGTGAAAGCCAAAAATCAGCTTCCGATCGCGGCAAAAACCGCAGCGGCTGAGGTACGGATATCCGACACAACGCGGTTGACACCGAGTGATTTGACGATATACCACTTGTTGTTCACCTTGGTCATGCATACCTCGGCAGAAATATCGGTGGTTTCCGCCTTTTCGGCGCGCTTCTTTACGGCAGCGGAGAGAATTTCCTCCGGATTGCCTTCCACATTCCGGTCAAGGCTCGTTACGGCGTCGCTCAGAGCCGCCGAACATATGCCGTTGAAATCGTCCGGAAGGGTTATCCTGATCTGAGCGATTGCGGATTTGCCGTCGATGCTGATGTTTTCACACTGCCATTCAATGCGTCCGGCAAGTGATCTGCACGCCTTGACCGTCTCTTCCCCGTCGTCATATGTGTCCAGCTTTGCCATGCTGCACTTGTTCATGCCCGCAATGTTAAAATCGCAGAAGGAATTCATATAGGAATTCAGCAGTTCTTCGGTCATGGAGCTGTCGTCGGATTTGTCCTCTCCGCACGCGGCGCAGGTAATAAGCATGATAAGGGCAACAAGCAGAGCGACAGCCCTTGAGACCCCTATCTTACTAAATGTTGCGTCAGACGCCAATGCAGTCACTTCCCCCTAAAGATTTGTTTCAAAATTCAGCGATATGTCCTTCTGGTTGCCTTGCGGCGTGAGACGTTGCGCTTAAGGCTGTTCATCTTCTGCTTGTTGGAGTAGGAGATGAATATGTACGCCGCTACACCGAGTATCACAAGCACAAGGAATATTCTGAAAATGATCGATGCGAAGATATTGTTGATTACGTCCAGAACATAGAGCAGTGTGCTGCGGTCAACCGATTCCTCAGCTACCAGGTTAATCCTGCCTATCTCCTCGCCGTCATAGCTAAGCACGGCAGTGCCAAGCTTCTGTCCCTTGCGTATCGGAGCACTGGCAACCTCATCCACAAAAGTTATCTCCTTGGTGACGCTGGTTGCCTTGACTCCCTTGGGGAGTATCGTGCTGAAATCATCCTGCGGCACCAGCGTAATGCTCTCCTTGTTCCACGCGAGCTTGAGCGGAATATCGGTGATAGGCACATTGGTATTGTAAATATCGGTGATATACAGATTGTTAAACGCCCATTCAAAGAGGTTTCTCGCGTCGATAAACGCGTAATTCTTATCCTTGGCGCTGGGCGCATGGTCATTGAGCAGCACGCAGATGTAATGATAATCCCTGCCGCCTATGTTCTTTTTGGCGTAGGAAGCATAGCAGTGACCCGACTTGATCAGGTATCCTGTCTTGACACCCTCGCAGTACTGATAGAAGTAATCGGTGCCGTCGGCGCCCTTTTCACCTTCGCGTATGAGCAGGTTGGTGGAGACCACCCAGTGAACATTTTCATTTTTATTGGTTGGTTTAATGCCGTATGAATGAGGCGTATAAGCGATTTCGGCAAGCTCGGGAATATTCATCAGGTGATTGGCGATGAGCGCCATGTCGTGGGCGGTGGAATAGTGATTTTCAAAATCAGTGGTCAGACCGGAGGCACATTTGAACTTGGTATTTGTACAGCCGATCTCCACAGCGCGGTCATTCATAAACTTGATGAATTCCTCGTTGGTGTCGCTGCCGTAGTATTGCTTGCTGATGTAATAGCCGATTGCCTCAGCCGCGCCGTTTTCGGAAGCGACCAGCGCGTCATAAATCAGATCGCGCAAAGTGAAGCGTTCATTGACCTTGATGTGCGTCCACACACCTGTGGCGCCTTCCTTGTTGTAATTGACAAATCTCACGGCGCGGGAATCCACAACCACCATCTCATCCAGTGAATCGGCACGTTCATAGGCGATAATGCAGGTCATCATCTTGGTAAGCGACGCGGGTAGCATTTTTTTGTCGGGATCTTTTTCAAATACGACCTGTCCGGTGTCCATGTTGAGCATATAGGCTGTCTCGCAGACCGGCTCGTATTCCGAACGGAACGCGGCATTGACCTCAACGGGTTTTGAGGAGGGCATTGCCATGAATGCAAATGCCAGCAGAAATACGCCGATCAAAGATAATACACGCTTTGATACAATTGATTTTTTCACTTTTGTTGCTGAAGCTCCTTTTTTATAATCTTTAAAAATTATCTTAATTATAGCATATAAATATGTATATTAAAAGTGTTATAAAAGTAAATTAACAGTAAATATATAAAAAAAGTTGTTTTCGCTGAGATTTTGATGTATAATAAGAGGGATTAACCGTTGTCAAAGACAGGAGCGTCATTCATTATGATATATGTTACAGGAGATATGCACGGAGCAGTCTCACGGTTTGAGGAAAAATCCTTCGACAAACTGCGCAGCGGAGATATTCTCATCGTGTGCGGAGACTTCGGCTTTATCTGGAACGGAGACGGCCAGGAGGAAAAAATCCTTCAGTTTATGAGCAGGCAGAAGTACAGGATCCTTTTCGTCGACGGCTGCCACGAAAATTTTGACAAATTATACAGCTATCCCGAGGATCAATGGTGCGGCGGCAGGATCCACCGCATCAATGACAATGTCTTCCACCTTTGCCGCGGGCAGGTATTTGACATAGAGGGGCAGACTATTTTCACCATGGGCGGGGGATTCAGCCCCGACGCCGACATCCGCACCAGCCGCGGAATGCGGTGGTGGGAGGAGGAAATGCCCACTGTGCGCGAAATGGAACAGGCGGCAAACGAGCTTTACCGTCACTCGCTCAGGGTGGATTACATCATCACACACGAATGTCCCACCAAGGTGAAGAATCTGTTATCCAATGACCTCAACAACTTCAACTCACTCACCGCATTCTTTGATGATCTTTGCGACAGGGTCAAATACAAGCACTGGTTTTTCGGTTCGCAGCACAAGGACAAACACATTTCCTCCAAGCACACGGCGGTCTATCTCGAAGTGATTCCGCTCGAAGTGCCAAAAAACACATTTTCCGAACCGCTTAACCGATACTACCTGCGCAGCGGCAGAAGAAACGGCAGCGATGCCGACCGTGAAGAACCATTTGACCGGAGCGATGCTTTTTATCGGGAGGATTGAACTGCTTTAATGCATTAATTTAGTTACTTATTTTATTATCTTACATTATATAACGAAGGATGATCTCACATGAAACAAAAAAACAACAACACTGCAATGATCGCGATCATTTGCGCGGCAGTAGTAGTAGCCTTCTCGGTAGCGGCAATCATGTTTGCCAAAGGGAATGCAAGTGACAGTGACACCCCCGCAAAGGGCGGTTCTCTGCCCGACAGCTATGTCGGCAGCTGGGAGCTTCCCGCGGACAGCCATGTGCTTCAATATCCCCGAAACACCGACATGTCGGAAGATGACGCGCTCGCGGATGAAAACGACTTCGGCGTGATGATCACTTACGGCGCGTACAGCACTCACCGCGTAGGCACCATCAACAATCCCACCTATAAAATGGAAAAGGATTGCGGCACCAAGGAAATGGATAAGCAGGGCATGCAGAGCGACGGCATTATGGACGAATTTGCCGACGGCGCATCGGTGACAAAGATTGAGGTCTACAACTCTGATCAAAGTCAGCTTTGCGACACGGTATTCATCATTGATGACGAATATCTGGTGTACTACGGCACCGGAAATTACGTGTTCTGCGCTGTCAAACTGGATGCGGTAGGCTGATGCTGCTCCAGATTCTGCCAACGTGCCTGATGATTGCAAATATGACACACAATCAATTTTTTTTGAAGGAGTTAAAAAAATGGCTGTAAAAGACATAGTACTCGGGCTTTCCAATGCCAACGGACCTTCGGGAGCGGAAGGCTCCGCCGCAAGGCTCGCAATGGAACTGCTCTCTGATTTCACCCCCGTGGTCCGGGATTCGCTGGGCAACGTGATGGCGGAGCTTGGCGACCCCAATTCCCAAAATCACATACTCATTGACGCTCATATCGACGAGATCGGTCTGGTTGTAACCGACATAGACGGCGACGGATTTCTGCATATTGCTCCCTGCGGGGGCGTCGACCGCCGCGTGATGATGGGCAGTGAGGTCACCGTTATGAGCAAAAGCAAGATTAACGGCGTTATCTGCTGCCGTCCTCCCCATCTGACCCGCTCTGAGGACACATCCAAGGTTCCCGAATTCAAGGATATGGCCGTTGACATAGGCTATTCGGCGGACAAGGCAAGGGAACTGGTTCCGATCGGCACCCGCATCGCATTCAGAAGCAGACCCGCTTCGCTGCTCGGCAGCAGAGTTTCGGGCAAGGCACTCGACAACCGCGCCGGCGCCGCTGCCATTATCCGTACCGTGGAATTGCTCGAACCCAAATGCTCACGTCTCGACTGCCGTGTGACAGCGCTGCTCTCCACCCGCGAAGAGGTGGGACATCTGGCGGCCGGCTGCGCGGCATTCACAGCGGCTCCCACTCAGGCAATCGTGGTTGACATGGGCTTTGCGCAGTATCCCGGATGCCCGGACGAGGTCTGCGGAAAGCTCGGCGAAGGCCCGATGATCGGATTTTCCCCCGTACTCAGCCGCGCTATATCCAAAAAACTCACTTCCATTGCCGACGAACAGGGCATTAAATGGCAGTATGACGTCTGCGGCGGCAGAACAGGCACAAACGCCGACGACATCGCCGTAACAGCCGGCGGAATTCCGTGCGGACTCATTTCCATCGCTCAGAGAAACATGCACACCCCCGTCGAGACGGTGGACTGCGACGACGTGGAAAAAACCGCACAGCTGCTTGCCGCCTACATAAGATGCGGCGGCATTGGTCAATAATCAGAGGAAGGGAGACAGTCATTCATCATGCTGCGTGATACACTTGAAAAGCTGTCGGAGCTTCACGGAGTCTCCGGCGTTGAAGACGAAGTAAGAAAATTTATCATTAAAGAAATAAAACCTTTTTGCGACGAGGTTAGCGTCAACAGTACCGGCTCGGTCATCGCGTTCAAAAAAGGAAAAAACACACCCGAAAACAAGCTTATGCTCTGCGCCCATATGGACGAAGTGGGTCTGATCATCACCGATGTGGGAGAAAACGGCCTGCTTAAATTTGCCGCTGTGGGAGGAATCGACGACCGCGTGCTCTGCGGAACTCCCGTGTTGGTGGGCGATGAAAAGCTCCCCGGCGTGATCGGAGCAAAGCCGATTCATCTACTGGAAGGCGACGAACGATCCAAAGCTCCCTCCATCGACAACATGTACATTGACATCGGCGCACTCACCAAAGACGAAGCTCTGCAACGCGTCTGTCCGGGAGATTACGCCGTATTTGATACAAATTTCGGTCAGTTCGGCGACGGACTGCTCAAAGGCAAGGCGCTTGATGACCGCGCAGGCTGCGCTGTTCTGATGGAAATTATCAAGCGTGATCTGGAATGTGACATGTATTTTGTCTTTTCCACCATGGAGGAAGTCGGGCTGAGAGGGGCCAAATGCGTGGCATTCAGCCTTGCACCTGATATGGCCATAGTGGTGGAATCCACCACCGCCGCCGACATTCCAGGTGTGGACGAATGCAGCAAGGTCTGCAAAGTCGGTGAAGGCGCTGTTATCTCCTTTATGGACAGAGCCACCATTTATGACAGAGGGCTCTTCAAAATGGTTCAGAGAATCGCCAGCGATCGCGCCATCAAATGGCAATTCAAAAAAGGGGTCACAGGCGGCAACGACTCCGGCTCCATTCACAACAGCCGAGGCGGTGTAAGAACCGCGGCCATTTCTCTCCCCTGCCGTTATCTTCACTCCCCCTGCGGAGTCATCGCCGAAAATGACCTCAATGCCGTATGTGAGCTGGTTCACGCGCTTGCCGAAAAGGCGGCCATGAGCAAGTAAACTTTTTCATAAGGCGATTCTAAAAGTAAAAAGAAAAAAACAAGCGCAGCGCCATAATTAGCGAGCGAATGCGAGCGTGGGGTGCAGGGGGCAAGGCTCCCTGCCGGGTCAAGGGCAGCGCCCTTGCGGGGTAGTTTTTCGCTTGAAAAGCGAAAAACAGGGGCAGCGCCCATCGCTGCGACGCATCTCGATGTAAAAACAATGTCGGGCGCATCAATCGGGTTCATTTTCTCAATAAGCCTTGCTCAAATCGG
>ONYN01000240.1 GCA_900322085.1 uncultured Eubacteriales bacterium
TACCGCGCCGGAGAGAATCGTATATATTTCCTGCGATCCGGCCACTCTTGCCCGAGATGTTGCCAGACTGACCGCAGTAGGATGGCAGTTGGAAAAATTCACGGCAGTGGATATGTTCCCACGAACGGCGAATGTCGAGACGGTGGCATTACTTTCCCACAAAAAACCGGACAGTCATTTGAACGAAGCGTGTTGAATTTCACTTTTCACGAACATGCGGTTCAGAAGGAAAAGTCCGACAAGTATGCGACAGTATCTGCTGGAACAAGGCGTTGACTCTGACGGGAATTATATCGTATAATCTGCTTTTTGTACTCGCCACGTAAGGAAAAACATGAATCATTGTAAAAAACGTTTTGTTCGGATTGGATGAGAGATTTGCCCGATGACAGATTTGTCCCGAACAAAGCGTTTTTTTTCTGCACATATGCCGGACAGAAAATTTGAATGAGCGGTGTCCTGCTCAATGTTTTGGTTGGCATCGCCCGTAATGTTGACAGTGCCAATCTCGGCGGAGAAGATATTCAATTGGAGGCTGGTATTATAGATAACATTTACAAAATAATGATAAACTTTCGGAAGTTC
This sequence comes from uncultured Eubacteriales bacterium, assembly GCA_900322085.1. GTDB lineage: Bacteria > Bacillota > Clostridia > Oscillospirales > Acutalibacteraceae > RUG762. Next base: position 586 of record ONYN01000240.1, read on the forward strand.
TATGATATACTATGCGGGGAAAATGAAAATCCGTTCACTTTACATACCCATATTTGAGGAGTGGAACCATGTCAAAGGAATTGTCAATAACACTGCCGTGGCCGGAATGGACGGCCGTGGAACAGATAAGCAGAGGCAAAACAGGTAAGCTGTATAAAGCGATGAAAAAGGATGGAGACTCGATAGTCTATTCCGCGGTCAATGTGATTTCCGTTCCGGATCCCAAGGACAGCAGCAAAGCGCAGTTATCCGACAGTGAGTATGCGTCGGCGGCAAACGCGTTTACAGACATTATCAGGACGGTGCAAGGCATTTCCGACAAATCCTGTATAGTGGATTATGAGGATGTTTGGCTGACCAAAAGGGAAGACACTGGATATGATATTTATCTGAGAACCGAGTATCTTCAGACCATTACGGATTATTTCGCTGTGAATGAGGCAAACAGCCTAAAGGTGGCTTCGCTTGGAGCGGCTATCAGCGAAGCCATTCTCCTTTGCGGTGCAAACGACATTCTTCACCGGGATATTAAGCCTTCGTCCATCTTTGTTGATGGGTCTGGCAATTTCAAGTTGGGCAATTTCGGGTTGGATGTGTTCAAAATCAGTGCAGACGGAAAGAAAAGCACCGGCGTTACGCCTGCCTATCTTGCCCCGGAACTGTGCGTCAAGGGTGCGGTCGCTTCGAAGGAAACCGATATGTATTCGCTGGCGCTTGTCATGTACCGTCTGCTCAACGGCAATAGGCTTCCATTCGTCACAGATGAGAATTCATCGGATTTGGAAGCGCGGAAAAAGGCTATTGTCCGCAGGTGCCGCGGTGAGGCGCTTCCCTTGCCTTCGGGAGGCGATTCTGTACTGAATGCCATTATTATGAAGGCTCTGGCGTATCAGCCTTCTGAAAGATATGATTCTGTGGAGAGTTTCAGACAGGCGATTGTGAATTATATGGAGGGTCAAAGCGGTGTTTCCGGACAAAGTCCGGCAATGTCTGAATTGGCAGCAGGAGAAGCTTCCGCTGCTGTCAAGGGCAAAGTAAATCTGAAAAAGGAATCGTCGGAGCAGTTTTCTACCATACCCGTGGAAAATACCAATTACAGCTTTGCCGAACCTTTGGGATTTCAGATTGGCCGTTCCTACGGTGCGTCCACAGAGCTTTCACCCTCCGCGGATGAAAAGCCTGCAGCGCAGCAAGCATCTACTGATGCGCAGTCCACACACCAAACGCCAACGCAGTTGAATTCTACAGATAAACTGCCTCCCTATGCACAACAACCGCAAGGCTTTATAAATCAGCCGTCTTACGGACAGCAACCGCAAGGCTTTATAAATCAACCGCCATACAGACAGCAACAGCAAGGCTTCGGGAATCAGCCGCCATACGGACAGCGACCGCAGGGCTTTGCACAGCAGCCGCCTTACGGACAGCAACCGCAAGGCTTCGGGAATCAGCCGCCATACAGACAGCAACCGCAAGGCTTCGGGAATCAGCCTCCCTATGGACAGCAACCGCAAGGCTTTGCACAGCAGCCGCCTTTTGGACAGCAACCGCAGGGCTTTGCACAGCAGCCGTCTTACGGACAGCAACCGCAGGGCTTTGCACAGCAGCCGTTTTACGGACAGTATCCCAATACAGGGAAAAATAACAGCGGCAAAAAAACGCTGGCCATTATCTTTATTATTGTAGGCTCCATTGTCGCTGTTGCGCTGATTGTTATTTTGGCGCTGTATTTTCTGGGGGTTCTGACAGGTGACAGCTTGGGAAAAGACGGCGGCAATTACACATCCTCGGATTATTTGAATGAATCGGATCAGAACGATGATGACGACAGGTATTTGTCGGAATCATCGAGGGGTAAGGTGGACGACGAAATGGAAGCGCAGGAAACAATAGATCCTGACCCGACCAATATCATCCCCGTGAAGAAAGCCACATGCAGCAAACATGCCGCCAACGGAAAGTACGGAAGGAAGTTCGGTGCGGATATGGCAGTGGACGGCGATCCCGAAACATGCGGGATGGCGAGCGGCGGTACTGCCGGAAGCGGCAACTGGATCAAACTGGATTTCGGCAAGGAGACCACCATAACGGGAATTGAAATCATCAACGGCAACACTTGGGACGGATTCTACAAAGGTTCTTATATCGAAGGGTATAACCAGTTGTTTGAAAAGAACGGAAGGCTCCGCAATTTTGAGCTTGAATTCAGCGACGGATCCAAGTTTACCGGAACCGCATCGGATTCCAATGAGTCAGATTTTAATGATAATATTTTCTATTTTGACAGTCCGGTGAGAACGTCTTATGTCAAGCTCTATGTAAAATCAGGTTATAAAGGATACAAGTACAAAAGCAATATCTGCATCGGCGAGATACAGGCTTTTTGCTGAGAGGAAACGTCATGACGAAAAAATTCAAGTGGGAGATCGCGATAAATATCTTTTTGGTGGTCGCCGTGCTCTTTGCCTTTTATCTGATGTATTTCAGGAGTGAGGGATTGCTGCAGGCGAAGGGAATCGCCGCGTTTAAGTATTTTACCGTGCAGTCGAATGTATTTGGCGGATTGATGGCTGCCGTATGGCTGATTTCCGCCGCTTTCTGCAACAGGGGAGAGGCAAGGGACGTGCCGCGCGCTGTCGTTTTGCTCAAATACACCGCTGCGGTCTGTTTGGGGCTGACCTTTGTGACCGTCATGGTGTTTTTGGGACCCCTGTACGGCTATATTGCCATGCTCAGAAAGGCAAATCTGTGGTTTCATCTGCTTATTCCGCTGACGGCGATGGCTGAATTTGTCTTTTTCAACAGGGAGCGGATCAGTTTAAAAAA
>ONYN01000238.1 GCA_900322085.1 uncultured Eubacteriales bacterium
CGTGGTAATTACAAGATATGTGATAGAATAGATGATTTCAGGAGGTTTATCAAAATGAGAGACATCAATAATTTTCGCGGAGATGTAGGACAGCAGGAGATGACAGTCTGCAATCTCGCTGCGCTCCAGGTGGCCGCAAGGTACACCAACATTCTTTCGGCAGAACTTGCCAAGGCAGAGAGCGAAGGACTTGGCTCCTTCACCCTGGATGTGGAAGAAATATCACAGCTTGCGGCAGAATTGATACGTTCCAACGACATTGCGCCAGATGACGCAAATATTTGTTACACGGTGCGAATGGCGGTGCGAATCATCGCCAAGAACCGGCACAAGAGCTATGACATGAATTCTGTACGTACCGGCGATGGGTATGTTCTTGTGCTGACTGAACGGTAAGTACGAAAGGAAAAAAAGGAGATAGCAGGGTTGAAAAAGAAAATATCCAAGAAAAAGCTTATTGCAGTGATTGTGAGTGTTGTTTTATTGACACTGGTGGCAGGCGACTGGGTGCTGAGCGCAGTGATCTATGAGAATTATTTTAACCAGCGCTTTGAGAGCTATGAGCCTCTCATGCTGTATGTGGAGGATTTCGAGGGTTTGCGTCGCACCAAGTACGAATTTCCCTCCGATAAGGGACAAATGCTGACGGGGTACATGTACAGCTCCGGTGAGAATCAGCGGGGAATTGTCGTACTTGCTCACGGATTCGGCGGCGGAGGACATAATTCATACATGGACTGCGCCCATTATTTTGCGTCCAACGGATATTATGTGTTTGCCTATGACGTAACCGGAAACGACGAAAGTGAGGGCGACGGCACAAAAGGCCTCCCCCAGGGAATTATCGACCTGGACAGGGCAATAACATTTGTGGAGCAAAGCGGTCATTTCCCAAAGCTGCCGATTGTGCTTTTCGGACACAGCTGGGGCGGTTACAGCGTATGTAGTGTGCTTCAATATCATCCCGAGGTCAAGGCGGTGGTGGTGTGCTCAGGGTTCAATGACTCCACGGATTTGATAGAGGCGCAGGGAAAGAACATGGTAGGTGATGGCATTTATGTCATGCTGCCTTTTGTCAATCTGCACGAGAGCATAAAATTCGGCAGGTATGCTTCCGCTACGGCGATGGATGGCTTTGCCTCGTCAGACGCCGCGGTGCTGGTACTGCACAGCGCGGATGATGACGTTGTTCCGGTAGAATACGGCTACGACATCTACTATAAGAAGTACAAAGATGACCCCCGTTTTACTTTTATCCGGCTGGAGGACAGGGGACACAGTTATGTTTACAATGACACCACCTATATAGATGAATTCAACGCCGAATTTGCCAAGTGGGGCGAAACGCTGGATTACGACTATGAAGCCGATGAAAACAAAGAGCGCTTTGCAGCCGAAAAAGCGGATTACATACGCCGGAATCTCGACCGTGATAAATGGTGCGATATGCTTGACAAGCCGCTTTTTGAAAAATTTGTGGGTTTTTATGATGCAAATCTATAAGAAACACCCGACGTTCGATTTTTTGCCGGATGTCGGGTGTTGTTTTCAATTATTGATCGTTTTCCTTCTTTTCCGGATCATACGTCCGCTCGCTGATGATGAATCTCGGACGGGCTTTGGTTTCCATGTACATCTTGCCGATGTATTCTCCTATGACGCCAAGGCTGATAAGCTGTATGCCGCCGATAAAGCAAATAATGCTCACGGTACTTGACCAGCCGGTGATGGAATTGTGCATAAAATACTGCACTACCGACCAGATGACTCCTATGAAGCTGAGCAGCGCGACAAATATTCCCATTCCGGTGATAAAGCGGATAGGTTTGATGCTCAGACTGGTGATGCCGTCAATGGCAAGTCCCAGCATTTTGGAAAGGGGATAATGACTTTTGCCCGCCAGCCTTTCGCTTCGCTGGTAATAGACGCATGTGCTTTTGAAACCCACCAGCGGAAACATGCCGCGCAGGAAGATATTGACTTCCCTGAAGTCGGCGAATTCATTAAGCACCCGGGAGGATACCAGGCGGTAATCAGCGTGATTATACACAACTTTCGCTCCCATTCCTTTGAGCAATCTGTAAAAACTCTGTGCGGTGAAGCGTTTGAAAAAGGTATCGGTCTTGCGGGCGCTTCTTACGCCGTAGACAATTTCCGCTCCGCCGAGGTATTCGTCAACCATTTTGTCCATTGCCGAGATATCGTCCTGACCGTCGCAGTCGATGGAAATGGTAATGTCGCATCTGTCCTTAGCCTCCATCAGTCCGGCAAGAAGTGAGCTTTGATGCCCGCGGTTTCTGCTCTGGGATATCCCCTCGAATAGATCACATTTTTCGGAAAGGTCGCGGATGATTTCCCATGTGCGGTCGGTGCTTCCGTCGTTGACAAAGAGAATTCTGCTGTCAGGGGAGACTTTGCGCTTGTCGATCAGTCCCTGCAGTTCATCGCAAAAAAGCTTGCTTGTTATGGGAAGCACTTCTTCCTCATTGTAGCAGGGGATTACTATTATCAGTCTTGGCTGCATGCTGTGAACCTTCTTTTGCAATTGATTCTATAAGAATTATATCACAGCTTAATGCAAAGTCAAGGCTTTTAAGTCTTGGCTTTTGGCTTTGCCAGAAGAGCGCAGGCGTAGCCGAATATGACTGCCGCTGCGATTCCTCCCGCCGTGCGTGTAATGCCGCCTGTGAACGCGCCCAGCAGGCCGTTTTCCTTCACGCCCTCGCGTACACCTTCGGCGAGCGAATGACCGAATCCTGTAAGCGGTACACTTGCCCCCGCACCGGCGAAATCTGCTATCGGCTTGTAAAGTCCGAGAGCGCTCAGCAGCACTCCCGCTGTGACAAAGCTGACGAGGATTCTTCCGGGTGTGAGATTTGTTTTGTCAATCAGAAGCTGACCGATCACACAAAGGATTCCGCCCACTGCAAATACCTTAAGGTATTCAATGAAAATCTGCATTTTTGATCAAAACATCCTTTCGGTTTGTTATGGTTTTATTATGTGATAAAAAATCAGAATCATTCATGGACTGTTTTAATGGCGGAGATCTGATTAAATTGTAAACTGTTATTCAACAATTCGGCAATTCTCTTGCACACCGGGATTAATTAATGTATAATAAACCTAAATGTAATTTTGACAAACGGTTCAGAGGTGTTTTTATATATGGCATTTGCACCTATCCCCGAGTACGAGGGGAGATCGCCCTATGTGTTTATCTCATATGCACAGCAGGACGAGAGGATAGCTTACGCTATTGCCGTAAAAATGTATAATGAGGGCTTCAGGCTCTGGAGCAGCGCAGCCTGCGGTAATCCCTCCAATATGCGCATAGCCGAGAGGCTTAGTAATTCCGAAGTGGCGATGGTTTTTTTGTCCAGGAGCTATCTGAAGTACGCTTCTTTCAAAGAATTTGAACCGCGCGCCGTAATGAACAGCCCAAAGCAAAAGATAGTGATCTGTCTGGATGATACTCCACTGGGAACCGACTGGAATACCGTTGATTTTCCCGCCGGAATACGTTACAATCCCGATGTGCCTCAAGGTCTGTGGCTGCGCATCAATTCCTCCGACACGCTGGAAAAATGCCGCGGCGCATGGCCGAAGCGTCCCATGCCGGAGCCTTACGATGATCAGTCGGCGGTCGATATGACGGTGGGCGAAGAAGAACTTTCGGATGAGCTTAGTAATCTTAACAGCGTAATGGCCTCCTTCGGCGCCGGACTGGAAGATGATGAAATAAACAACATTTCGCTTTTCCGCAAGGATAACGGACAGGATGATCAATTCAGATGGCCGGAAAGCAGTGAGCCATCCCAGGAGCAGGAGTATTATTCCATAGAAAACCTGATTGACAATTCCCCCATGCCGATTTCTCCCGAAAAAAGGCAGTATGACAGCATGATAGGGCTTATTGAAAGCTTTATGGAAAAAAGCAGCAGGGCAAAGGACGAGGAACAGCAGCGAATATCCGAGAAGCCGGACGATAGCCTTATCAATTCCCAAGTGCCAGTTTCGGAGAATACCTACAAGGAGTATCATGCCGTTCCAAAGAACGAATTTGATTCGGTCGATATGACAAAGGATATTTCATCCGCGCCGGTGGTGATCACGCAATCCTCCGCGCCTGCTCCCATCACGCTCGATTACGGCGAGGAGACTGAGATTGCCGCGTACAGCATGACGCGCAATGCCGGACGTGCCGAGCGTGTTTCGGAAATTGTCTATTTTTCATCCAATTCCTCCAATTCGTCACATTCCGAGCCTCAGCCGGTTTACAATGAGGTAGAGAGTAACGAAAAGATGCCGGAGCCGCCTTCAAAACCCGCTGCCGGGCAAAAAAAGGATAGCAGACCGGCCGATTCTACCGATATGCTCTTTGAGAAGATAGTGGACGACCGCAAGTTCATCAAATCCACCGAGGGCAACATGGACGACGCCAAGCTGACCTATCATCTGGGAAGTCTGTTTGACGGGTTTGACGAAAACGATTACGCGCAGGAAGAACCTCCGC
>ONYN01000236.1 GCA_900322085.1 uncultured Eubacteriales bacterium
AAAATATGATGTTTATATGATAGGCATCACCAAGGAAGGCAAATGGTATCTTTACGAGGGTGACGTAAGCCTGATCGCCAACGGCGACTGGGAAACCTCCGGCAAAATCACACAGGCATTCATCGCCCCCGACGCAGCACTTCACGGCATGGTGATCATGCGTGAGGGTGGCGTCGAAACGGTGAGTCTCGACGCGGCCTTTCCCGTAATGCACGGCAAAAACGGAGAAGACGGCACCATTCAGGGATTGTTTGAGCTTGCACATATTCCCTATGTCGGCTGCAATGTGGCGGCTTCGGCGGTATGTCTCGACAAAGCGCTCACAAACACCGTACTTGAATACGCCGGTATCCCGCAGGCAAAATTTGTCTGGTTCTACGCCCGCTATTTTGAAAATCACATGGACGCTATTCTGGATCAGATTGAGAATGAACTGGGCTATCCCTGCTTTGTGAAGCCCGCCAATGCCGGCTCCTCGGTCGGCATAAGCAAATGCGACAGACGCAGAGATGTGGTAGACGCAGTCAGATTTGCAGCCCAGCACGATTCAAAAATCGTTGTAGAAGAAAATATCACCGGCCAGGAGGTCGAAGTCGCTATTCTGGGTAACGAAGACCCCATAGCTTCCGTGGTGGGAGAGATTATTCCCGCCGCCGAATGGTACGATTACGACGCAAAATACAACGACGAATCTAGCCGACTGGTGATTCCCGCCAATCTGAGTGAGGAAACCTCCGAGCTGATACGCAAAAGAGCCATTCAGGCCTACAAAATGCTCGGATGCTCGGGACTTACCCGCGTCGACTTCCTCGTCAGAAAGAGCGACGGTCAGCCCATGCTCAATGAGCCTAACACTCTCCCCGGCTTCACTGAGATCAGCATGTACCCCAAGCTGTTTGAAGCCTCCGGCATAGGCAAATCTGAGCTGATCGACAAGCTGATCGGATTTGCTTTGGAAAAAGCCCAAAAGAACTGATAAGCCTATGGATTATACGCTGCACATCTCCACCGTTATTCAATCCGATGATTACGACGACAGCATGCAGGTCAGCTATCCCTGCAGCTATTCCTGCCAAAACGGAATTCACCGGCTCAAATACACCGACGACGAAGCGGGATTCACTGTGATAAGGATTTCTCCGGAAGGCGATATTGAAATTCGCAGGCAGAAATCATTCACAATCATTATGCGCCGGGGATATATTCACTCCGTCGACTGCGATACGCCATACGGCAGTATTCCTATGAAATTTGCGCTGCTAAGGGCAAGTCATTCGCTGCGCGAGGACGGAGGAATTCTGGAATACGCCGCAAAAGTGCATATTGACGGACAGCCGCAGATTAACACCGTGACCATGAGGCTGAGTCGGTCGGAACCATCTTCAGAAAGGGAAGGTTAAATCCAATGACCAATTCCATAAAAGAAATTCACACACAAATCAAGGAAATCATCATGGCCGCAATGGGACGCGGCGTGGCTGACGAAGTGCTGCCCGCCGTACCCGCTCCGGCCTTCACCATAGAGACCCCCGCGGATCCGTCGCACGGAGATTTTGCTTCCAACGCGGCAATGGTTTCCGCCAAGGCATTCCGCATGCCGCCCCGCAAGATCGCCGAAATCATCTGCGAGCGCATGGACTTCACCGGCACATTCATCGAAAAGGTGGAAGTCGCCGGTCCCGGCTTCATCAATTTCTTCGTGAGCAGCCGCTATTTCAGCGAGATTCTGATGGGAATTCACAGGGACGGCGCCGACTACGGCAAATCCGACTTCGGAGGCGGCAAGCGCGTCATGGTGGAATTCGTCTCCGCCAACCCGACCGGCCCCATGCATATGGGAAACGCACGCGGCGGAGCACTGGGCGACTGCCTGGCTGCCGTGCTGGAATACGCCGGATATTATGTCGAACGTGAATTCTACGTGAACGACGCCGGCAATCAGATTCAGAAGTTTGCTCTCTCGCTCGACATACGCTATCAGCAGCTCTTCAAGGGGGAAGAAGCGATGGAGCTGCCGGAGGATTCCTACCACGGAGCCGACATCATCGACCTGGCAAAGGAATTTGCAGCGCTGTATGGCGACAGCTATCTGGAAAAAAGCGAGGACGAACGCCGCAAGGCTCTGGTCGATTACGCACTGCCCAAAAACATTGCCAAGATGAAAACCGACATTGCCAAATACCGCATTACCTACGACACCTGGTTCCTCGAAAGCACACTTCACAACGACGGCGAGGTCAAAGAAATTATAGACATTCTTGCAGACAAAGGACTGACCTACGAGAAGGACGGCGCAGTCTGGTACAAGGCAACGCAATTCGGAGGCGAGAAGGACGAGGTTCTGGTGCGTGCCAACGGCAATCCCACCTATTTTGCCGCCGACATCGCCTACCACCGCAACAAATTTCTCAAGCGCGGCTTCGACACCTGCATTGACGTCTGGGGAGCAGACCATCACGGACATGTCGCCCGCATGAAGGGCGCTATGGACGCTGTGGGTCTGGACGGCTCAAAGCTGCACGTCGTGCTGATGCAGCTGGTCCGACTGATGGACAACGGTGTTCCGGTCAAAATGAGCAAGCGTACCGGCAAGGCAATTCAGCTTGCCGACCTGCTCGACGAGGTTTCCGCCGACGCGGCCCGGTTCTTCTTCAACCTGCGTGAAGCCAACACACAGATGGACTTTGACTTAGGGCTTGCCGTTCGCGAGGATTCGCAGAACCCTGTGTATTACGTGCAGTACGCTCACGCCCGAATCTGTTCAATCTTCCGCCGCGACGAGGCAAAGAAATTTGATCTTAATTCGGTCGCACCCGAAGTCCTTGATCTGCTGACGCATCCGTCAGAGGTAGAGCTGATTCGCTACCTCTCTTCCCTGCCCAATGAAATTATCTCGGCTGCCAAGGAATACGAACCCGCCCGTATGACCAGATACGTCATGGAACTCGCTTCAAAGTATCACAAATTCTACCATGACTGCCGCGTGCTGGGCAACGATGACGAAAATCTCACTGCCGCCCGTCTGCTGCTCTGCGACTGCGTCCGTCAGGTCATCGCCAATATTCTCTCCATGCTCAAGGTTACCGCTCCCGACCACATGGAATCGCAGAATGAAGAGAGCGCGGTTTAAACCAAGAAAAGGACGTGTATGAAAAAATGAGTGACAAAAAGGTCTGCGAGCTGACCATAATGGACATTACCGAGCGTATGCTCGGATTCACCACCCGCGACGAAATCGCGGAGGCATCCGGCTATTCCGATTACAACACCGGCACCCGCGATGCCCTGACCGAAATGCGCGAAGATATGCAAAAGCTCACCGAAAAGGAATTTGTGAGCAAATACGATGAAATCAGCCTTGAAAAGGGCGACGAGCTTTTTGAACTTGATGAAGAAGAACCCCGCGCACAGTATTTGCAGGGGTACTGCAACACCGTTGAGGACGTAATGTCCTTCATCAATCCCGCCTACATCTACGATCAGATGACCATGCTGGAGGAAGGCATTGAATTCGACGAGGAATTTGAAGAGGCATTCTACGGCGGACACGAACATCACCATCACGATGATGACGACGGCGAATGTGGCTGCGGATGCGGTCACCACCATCACCACTGAACGGAGAAACTACCATGACGGATGAAGTATTCGGACAAATCAGTTATGACGAAGAATACGGCTGGAACGGCGCTTTTCCATTGGAATTCGGCGGGACGTGGTATAACGTGTCCCTTCTGGTGCAGGTCGATGAGGACGAAGGCACCGATATTACCGAAGCCCAGAGACATGCCCTGCAATGCTTTGATGACAAGTGGGATTCCATTGAGCCTGTACTGGTGGATGCTCTCATAAAGTATTACAACCAAGAGGAAAAATACAGCTACGGTCCCGATGATGTGCAGGAGGCTGCCCGCTGGTGGCCCGAAATAAACACTTACGAGGAGCTTGTCAACGCTGTCACTCCCGAAACGCTTGTCATTCCCCCTGATGATCTGATGGAGAAAGAAAAAACGATTTACCTGCTCTTCGGAAAACAATGGGGCGGAGAAGACCTGGATGACAACGGCATTGGCGTATGTTTGATTGATGAGCAAATCAGCGAAATAGGTTACAAAGACATCGCCTTTTGATTTTTTTTCAAACAATTTACCGCTTACACGACTATGGAAATAGACCGTGTGAGCGGTTTCTTTTTGCGTTACATTCAAAAAGGACAGTGCCTCGGAGCTTTTGAAAAGCCCACGGGGACACTGTCCTTGTTTTGCATGTCAGAATATAAATTATATCTTGGCGATATCTATGACCGAGAGATCGACGCCGCCCGCATTCTTAAGGCAGTTGGCAAGAGCCCTTGCCGTGTCAAGCGAGGTGAAGCAGTGAACGCCGCACTCGACCGCGTTTCTTCTGATGAGATAACCGTCGCGGTTGGTTTCCATGCCCTGTGTCGGGGTGTTGATGATAAGATCAAGCTCATTGTTGACGATCATGTCGATGTAATTCGGTGAACCGTCCTCAATTCTCTTGACAATTCTGTTGGGAATTCCGTGGTCGGCAAGGAATCTGCCTGTACCTGCGGTGCAGTAGATTTCATATCCGAGGTCGGCAAAGTCCTTAGCGATAGGTACAACCTCTTCCTTGTCCATATCCTTGACGGTGATCGCAATCTTGTGGGTACGCGGCAGACGAATTCCGGTGCCGACGAATGCCTTGATGAGCGCTTCCTCGTAGGTGTAGGCAATGCCCAGCACTTCGCCTGTAGACTTCATCTCGGGGCCAAGGCTGATGTCGGCGCCGTACAGCTTCTCAAATGAGAATACGGGCATCTTGATGGCAATGGTGGGCTGCTCCTTCTGAAGGCCGTATTCGTAGCCGAGGTCGGTAATCTTCTTGTCGCCGAAGAGACACTGTGTCGCCAGCTTGACAATCGGAATACCCGTTATCTTGCTGATATACGGAACGGTTCTGGAGGAACGCGGGTTGGCTTCGATGATGTAAACAACGTCGTCCTTGACGATGAACTGAATGTTGATCATGCCGCGAACGCCCAGCGCGAGAGCCAGATTGCGTGTATCCTCCACAATCTTTTCCTGCACCTTTTTGCTGATGGACTGGCAGGGATATACCGAAATGGAGTCGCCGGAGTGAACGCCTGCACGCTCGATATGCTCCATAATACCGGGAATGAGTATGTCGGTGCCGTCGCAGATGGCGTCAACCTCGACTTCTTTGCCCATGATGTACTTATCGACAAGGATCGGGTGATCCTGCTGTATGCGGTTGATAATGCCGATATACTCGCGGATTTCCCTATCGGAAAACGCGATGTGCATGCCCTGACCGCCCAGAACATACGACGGACGAACCAGCACAGGATATCCGATCTCGTTGGCTGCGGCAATTGCCTCGTCGCAGGTGAATACCGTGCGTCCGGGAGCCTTGGGAATATTGCACTTGGTGAGAATCTGGTCGAAAAGCTCTCTGTCTTCGGCTCGGTCCATGTTTTCAGCCGACGTGCCGAGAATCCGGACACCCATTTTGTCCAGCGCTTCGCAGAGCTTGATGGCCGTCTGTCCACCGAACTGCACGACAGCTCCGTAGGGCTGTTCAAGCTCGACAATGTTGCGCACGTCTTCCGGTGTGAGGGGTTCAAAATAAAGCTTGTCCGAAACATCAAAGTCAGTGGAAACCGTTTCGGGGTTGTTGTTGACAATGATTGTCTCGTAACCTGCCGCTCTGAGCGCCCAGACCGAATGAACAGAGCAGTAGTCGAACTCAACGCCCTGACCAATGCGGATCGGGCCTGAACCGATGACCATTATCTTCTTCTTATCGGTGGCGGGATCTACCTCATTTTCGCTTTCGTAGCAGGAATAGTAGTAAGGCGTCTCCGCGTCAAACTCGGCGGCACATGTATCAACCATTTTGTAGGCGGCTTTGATGTTGTTGGAGTAGCGAAGCTCACGCACTTCGTCCTCGGTCTTGCCGCAGATTTCACCGATCACCGCGTCGGTAAAGCCAAGCAGCTTCGCACGACGGAGCGTCTCCACTGAGAAATCAGTCTCAATTTTCTTTTCGGTCTCCACTATAGAAGCGAGCTTATCAATGAACCACAGGTCAATCGTAGTGATCTCGTGAATCTTCTTTTGTGTGTAGCCTCTGCGCAGTGCCTCGGCGATAACGAAGATTCGTCTGTCCTCCACCAGTGTGAGAGCCTGTGCCAGCGCTTCATCGCTGAGTGCCATGACTTCCTTCATGCGAAGGCTGTATATGTTTGTCTCGAGGCAGCGGATGGCCTTCATAAGCGCACTTTCAAAGTTGACGCCTATGCCCATTACCTCGCCGGTGGCCTTCATCTGGGTACCGAGTTTTCTCTTGGCGTAGACGAATTTGTCAAACGGCCAGCGCGGAATTTTTACAACGCAGTAGTCTACGGTAGGCTCAAAGCAGGCATATGTCTTCTTGGTGATGGCGTTCTGTATCTCGTCGAGATTGAACCCCAGAGCGATCTTGGAAGCAACCCGGGCTATCGGATAGCCTGTCGCCTTTGAAGCAAGCGCCGAGGAACGGCTGAGTCGGGGATTGACCTCGATGACGGCGTATTCAAAGCTGTTGGGATTGAGAGCGAACTGCACATTGCATCCGCCGGAAATCTTTAATTCCTCAATAATGGCAAGGGCAGCGCTGCGGAGCATCTGATACTCCTTGTCGGCAAGAGTCTGCGAAGGAGCGACAACGATGGAGTCGCCGGTGTGAACGCCAACCGGATCGACGTTCTCCATGCTACAGACAGTAACGCAGTTGCCCGCGCTGTCGCGGATGACTTCGTACTCGATTTCCTTCCAGCCGCCGATATATCTCTCGATAAGAGCCTCGGTAACACG
>ONYN01000235.1 GCA_900322085.1 uncultured Eubacteriales bacterium
AACTACCCTTACTCATACCGCACGCCTCCGTTCAAAGGCTGTGGCGGTTTTGCTTGGGAATGCCCGAACTTGTATGCCCTGTGCACGCAGCACATCAAAACAGGCATAATGATCGGAGCCATAAACGAGAATGGTGTGGGGCTGCAAGATACGCACCATTTCAAACAGCCCGTCCTCAAAGCGGCGACGGTCGGCCAGCTTGCGCGGGCTGCCTCCGGCTGTTCCGATTGCTACCATGCTGTTTTTCGGAATGCCGTCCCAGCAATAGCGATAGGACTCTGGAGTTCCCCAGCGGACGTTGTTGGTGACAGGCACACCGTTCCTTCCCAGCCAATACCCGAACGCACGCATCCGATAAGTATTGTAGATCTTGATCGGCTCAGGGAAATCTTGGTAAGTAGAGAAGTCCGGGGTGATGACGCCGGCAAAATGACTAAGGACTTTTAACGCCTGTGCGCTGTCATGCCAGATTCCACGTGGGCCGTCAAATTTATAATCGTCCATGTAAAAGCAGACGACGGCATCGTAGAAAAAATTTCTGTCGCTGCGGGCGAGCGCATTTTTGTAGATGTGCTTCGCTTCATCCCATAAAATGAGCTGTTTGGGCGGTGCGGCCGCGGTTGTGGGGCAGAGGGGAATATCCCTTCCGGAGAAAGATGCGCCCTCGCACATGTAAGCGTTCCAAACGTCTTTACATCCAGCTCGGATGCAGTTCAGGTTACTCATTGTGAAATCCTTTCGGCACGTTCAACAGGGCATGGTCGTGCCTTGTAGAAAGATTTGCCCTGAGGCCGCACCCCCGAGGATTTCAGATGTAATTTACCAGACTACAGGCAGAAATACTCGGAGACACGGAAAATTGTTTGTCAAGAATTATTTGATTCATCTTCAATAATTCTTGACTTTTGCCCCGAGTTCTTCTACAATGAGTTTACCAGACTACGGGTAGAAATACTCGGAGACAAGCATCGTATTGATTGCCCTACAATCAATATGGTGCTTTTATTTTGTGTTTTATTACAAGCATATACATTCCCCCTCTCAGCAAATCACGCTGTATCGAACAGCCGGAACAGTCGGATTTCGTACTCGGTATAGTCATTCTCGCCGTAAGCCAACCATTTCTTATAATAGCTTAATGCATATACAGCCGCCTCATAGCTAATATTGAAAATTTCAGCAATTTCCTCTGGCCTGTCCGGCTTAATTCGGTGGACGAGTGGCGGCGGAGCGGCTGCGTACTTTGCGAAGAAGTTGGCTTCTGCCTCTTCCTCTTCAGATCCGTTTTTATGATCCAGTACACAATGACCGATCTCATGGAGTATCGTCATATTTGTACGTTCATAGGGCCGGTTATCGTTGTAATAGATCAAATCATTTTCGTCCACCTCCATATAAAATCCATCCGCGCTGAGTTTTCTTGCAGCTATCCGCTGGGCTCTGTCCAAGGATGAGTAAGGAATCAATTTAATCCCCATTTTATACGCCAGCTCGAAGCCACTGATCGGAATACATCGAACATCATAGCGCTCAAAAAGGGCTACAACTTCACCTTTGATAAACTCATATTGTTCGTCGGACAATCTCATGCGGTGTCAACCCTCCCGCTCACCGAGCAAAATGCTCAAAATTTCTCTCTTCTCGGCAGTAGTCATCTGATCTACGTTGCGTGCGATTAACCTTTTGGCGTAGCTGATCTCGTCCACGTAGCTCTGTGGTACACCCTCCATCAAATACTCCGATGTGGTGCCGAGCGCCATTGCAATCCTGGCAAGGACGGTGGAACGAGGGATGCGATCCCCCTTGATATAGTGGGACATGGCCGCTTCCGTAACCTCGGCCTTTTCGGCCAACTCTTTTTGGGTCATACGGTGGGACTTGAGCAATTCTTCCAGTCTTACGCTGAAAGAGTTCCTTTCTGTGCTCATGGTCATCCTCCTTTCAGATTCTTTAGGAATTATAATCAATAATTATCACTTTGTCAAGTGGAAAGCCGAAAATATGGCGTCTTTGCATGCTGCAGAGGTACAAGATGCAGATCCAATATTAAGTAATGATAATTTGAGTTGCACCCATGCTGGGCGCGGCTCTTTTTTCGACATTTTAAAAAACCTCTTGCAATCCTGAAAAGTTATGATACAATACTATCAGCAATTAAAGATTGAAAGGAGGAATGATTTGTGATAGAGACCTTTGACATTGCGGGATACTGCCGAATCTCCGTAGACGAAGAGCTGGACAGGGACAACACCTCCATTGAGAACCAGAAGGCCATCATTGAAGATTTCGTCAAAGAAAAATTTCCCGGAAGCAGCCTGACCTTCTTTGAAGACCGCGACCGCTCCGGGTACACCTTTGAGCAGCGCGAGGGCTATCAGAA
>ONYN01000233.1 GCA_900322085.1 uncultured Eubacteriales bacterium
CACCGGTGCGGCTGTTATCTTCGGTTCCTCCGGCGGCGTTATGGAAGCAGCTCTCAGAACCGCTGCTGACTGGCTGGAGAACAAGGACCTCGAGAGCGTTGATTACCACGAGGTCAGAGGCATGGCTGACGTGAAGGAAGCAACCTATCATGTGGGCGGCATGGATGTAAACGTCGCTGTCTGCTCCGGTCTGTCCAATGTAGCCAAGCTGCTTGACGCTGTAAAAGCCGGCGAAAAGAATTACCACTTCATCGAGATCATGTGCTGCCCCGGCGGTTGTATCAACGGCGGCGGTCAGCCCATTCAGCCCGCAAGCGTCCGCAACTTCGTTGACGTCAAGGGTCTGCGCAGCAAGGCGATCTACGACGCTGACAAGAACATGCCCATCAGAAAGTCTCACCAGAATCCCGCTATCAAGGTGGTTTACGATGAGTTCTATGGCAAGCCCGGAAGCCACAAGGCTCACGAGTGCCTGCATACCTCTTACACAGCACGTAAGAAGTATTAATTTTCCTCACCTATGAGCCTTTTCCGGCTCGCATCATTGAGGAATAAATAAAAGAAAATGCCCGTTGGTTTCCAAGCACGAAACCGACGGGCATTTTTGTATTTTTACTTATATGTTGTTCAGATTACAATGCGACGACACTGAATCCTGCCGCTCTGAGCAGGCGGTTGTAGACCGCCATTCCGACACCATTGGTGGAAGGACAGCGTGCGTAGACTTTTTCCGCGCCACGCTCATCCAGCTCGCGCAGGGCGGTGAAGAGTCGGTGCGATTGCGTCAGAGCATCATTCTCTCTGCCGTATGTCACACATTCCAGCGGAATCTGTTCCTCTTCCCCATCGAAACAAAGAGCGTATATTTTTTCACTCTCCTCTGCCTTGCTCACTATTTCCATGTATGTGACAAATTCATCGAGCGTTCCTTTGACAATGGTGATTTCCGCCTTGGGGCTGTAATGCTTGTATTTCATGCCGGGGGAAGCGGCTTTGACGCCATCCTTCAGCCTGCCCAAAACCGCGTCGTCTATTTCGAGTTCGCCAAGCACCTCCCGCAGCTCTTCCGGCGTTACCGCTCCAGGACGAAGCAGCCGCGGAATCTCAGTGGCAAGGGTGACAACGGTGGATTCCACGCCGAAGTTGCATTCGCCGCCGTCGAGCACCGCGTCAATCCTTCCCCGCATGTCGTCCATCGTGTGACGAGCGCATGTCGGGCTGGGACTGCCCGAGAGATTCGCCGAGGGTGCCGCAAGCGGTACTCCGGCGGCGTCAATGATCTTACGTGTCGTGCGCATGGAAGGAAATCTCACGGCCACCGTATCCAGTCCTGCCGATACTTCGTCGGGAATAATGTCGCTCTTGGGCAGGATCATCGTCAGCGGTCCCGGCCAGTAAGCCCGGGCAAGCTTCATCGCCTTCGGCGGTATCTCCCGAACCAGTGAATTCCATTGGTTCATTTCTGAAATATGTACGATCAGGGGGTTGTCCTGCGGCCGGCCCTTTGCGGCGAATATCTTTGCGACGGCGCTTCCGTCAAGGGCATTGGCAGCCAATCCGTAAACCGTCTCGGTTGGTATGGCGACAAGCCCTCCGCCGCGAAGTATCTCCCCTGCGCGGGCTATGTCCCTTTCTGTATTTTGCAATAGTAATGTTTCCATCTGTTTATATTTTATCGCTCCGTATAAAAGTATATTCATTCAAAGACAGAACCGTCGGCAAATTCTCCGAACCACAGCATGTCGGAAGAAGCGTCCGCATCGAATTCAATTCCGCTGTCAGTGATTCTGAATACATAATGATATTGTCCGTCAGAGGTTTCCAGCGTCAACCTGTCGTTGCTGACGGTGAACGTACCTATTCCCAAGTAGCTGCTAATGGGAGAAAAGACAAACACAAACGTCCCGTCCTCATTCAACGTCACCTTTGAGGAATTGACTCCATCGCTGAACGTATAGGTACCGCAGAGATTTTTATCACTGCACGAACAGAGAATGGTGGCACTGAGAATCATTACTGCAATTAACAGAAATATTTTCTTCACAGTACAAACCTCCTATATAAAAATGTAATTAGCCGATTGTAAAATTGCGAAAATGGTGTAAATCATGGAATTGACAGATTTGGATCAATCAGATTTTTCTCCGATTTGAGCAAGGCTTATTGAAAAATCAACCCAATTGATGCGCCCGACATTGTTTTACATCGAGGTGCGTCTCAGCGATGGGCGCTGCTCCTGCCTTTTTCCTTCGAAAAAAGTGCTACCCCGCCAAGGCTCCGCCCTGGACGGGCCAAGAGGAACAAGTTCCCCTTGGATTCCCACGCCGCATTCGCGGCTAGTTCAGCTTCGCTAATCTTTTCACTTTTACAATCGCCTATCTTCCTTTTGCCTCCTGCCTTATCTAATTCTTCGCGCTCTCGTCTATCGAGGCCTTGAGCTGCTCCGCTCTCGCCGATGTGATGAGAGCATCGAAAATCTCGTCCAGATCGCCGTTGAGAATCGCGTCCAGCTTGTAGAGCGTGAGTCCGATGCGGTGATCGGTCATGCGTCCCTGCGGATAGTTGTAGGTGCGGATTCGCTCGGAACGGTCGCCTGTACCGACCTGAAGCTTGCGCTCGGCTGCAATCTTGCTGTTCTGCTCCTCCATCGCCGCTTCGTAAATGCGGGAACGCAGTATCTTCATGGCGCGGTCCTTGTTCTTGTACTGACTGCGCTCGTCCTGACACTCCACGACAATCCCCGTGGGAATGTGGGTGATGCGTATGGCGGATTCGGTCTTGTTGACATGCTGACCGCCTGCGCCGCTGGAACAGAACGTGTCGATTTTGAGGTCGGTGGGATTGATTTCCACATCCACCTCATCGACCTCCGGCATGACTGCCACCGTCGCGGTGGACGTGTGAATTCTGCCCTGTGTCTCGGTCTCCGGCACACGCTGCACACGGTGAACGCCGCTCTCGTATTTCAGCTTGGAATAGGCCGATTCGCCGTTGACAATGAAGCTGATTTCCTTGTAGCCGCCCAGCTCGGTCTCGTTGGCGTTGACCACCTCGACCTTCCAGCCGCTTCGCTCGGCGTACATGGAATACATGCGGAAGAGGACACCGGCAAAGAGGGCCGCTTCCTCCCCTCCCGCGCCGCCTCTGATTTCGATCACCACATTGCGGTCATCGTTCGGATCTTTGGGAAGCAGCAGGATTTTCAGCTCGTCCGAGATAATCTCCAGTTTTTGCCGCGCATCATCAAGTTCGCTTTCCACCAGTTCACGAAAATCCTTGTCGGATATGCCTTCGTCCAGCAACAGCTTGGACTCCTCCTCGATGGACTTCGCGCCCTTGTATTCACGGTATTTCTCCACCAGCGGCGTGAGATTTTTATACTCCCTCATTGTATCACGATAGAGAGCATTGTCATTGATCAGGTCAGGATCACAAAGCTTCTTGCTGAGTTCCTCATATCTTACCTCTGCCGCCGAAAGTTTATCAAACATAAATATTCTTCAATCCTTTATATAAAAATTCACTCGCTCATAGTATAATTGTGAGTCGCTGAAATGAAAACATTCTACTCCTCGGTCTCACGAATGATTTTTCTGATATTCTTCTCAATCTTCGCCCGTGCCGCCATTACCTCGTGTCCGCAGCCCTTGCACCTTATCTTGAAATCCATTCCCACACGCAGCACTTCAAATTGCTTGCTGCCGCATGGGTGCGGTTTTTTCATCTCTAAAATGTCTCCAACTCTGACATCCAAGGATCATATACCTCCGTTTTTATAAAATTATATCGTAATCAAGCCAAGTGCGCCGGCAATGGAACTGGCAAGAATGATCAAAAGAAAGAAAGGCGCAATGTATTTGGTCACAACATAATACATAGGCTGCCGTCTGAATTTTGATGAGAGCTTGACTTCTTTTGCGATTTCATCAAAGCCGACGACCTTGATCACCAGGAGACAGGTGAAGAACGCCGAAACCGGCATCATCAACGAATTGGTGAGGAAGTCGAAAAAATCGAGTATCTGCATTCCGAATATTTCAACGAAACTCCAGATTCCGTAGCCGAATACGCTCGCCGTCCCCAGAATCAGCGAAACCCCCAGCACAATCAAACTGCTGAGCATGCGATTAAGTCCAAGCTCTTCTGAAATAGTCGCAGTGCTTGTCTCAAACAGCGATATCGCACTGGTGAGAGCGGCAAAAAGCACCATGATAAAGAACACACTGCCTATCACATTGGCCATGCCCATGCTCTCAAAGACCTTCGGCAGGGTGATGAACATCAGCGACGGCCCCGCCTTGAGCGTTGCCATATCGCCGCCTGTGAAAGCAAACACTGCCGGGATGATCATAAGTCCCGCCAGAATCGCAATGCCAGTGTCGAATATTTCGACTTCTGTGGTATTTTTCTCGATGTCGGATTCCTTTTTCAGATACGAACCGTATGTGTACAATATTCCCATCGCAAGCGACAGCGAATAAAACATCTGTCCCATCGCGGCAACTACCGTCATAATTGAAAAATCCTGGAAATTGGGCACAAGAAAGTACTTGACACCCTCCAGAGCTCCGGGACAGGTGATGGAATACACCGCCGTGACAATTGCAAGAATGACCAGAGCAGGCATGATTATTTTACTGACCGCCTCAATGCCGTTTTTTACCCCCGCGACAATGACAAAAAATGCCGCAAGCACAAATGCCGCAAAGCATATCTCAGACGTCAGGGAATTCCCAATGAATTCACCGAAAAAGGTGTCGTTTGAAATCCCGGACGAATTGCCTCTGAGATATTCATAAACATACTTGACCACCCAGCCGCCTATTACACTGTAATAGGGAAGAATGAGTATGGGAATGATGGCGTTGATCCAGCCGCCGAATTTCAGCCATTTCTGACTGCCGAAGGACTGGAACGCACCAACAGGGCTTTTGCCGGTCATGCGTCCGATTGCCGTTTCGGACACGATCATGGCATAGCCGAAGGTCAGCATCAGTATCAGGTAAACCAGCAGGAATATTCCGCCCCCGTACTTCGCCGCAAGATAAGGGAACCGCCAGATATTGCCCAGTCCCACCGCCGAACCTGCCACGGCGAGAATATACCCCAGATTGCCCGAAAAGGTGGTCTTTTGGTTTCCGGTATCCTGCGCCTTAGCGGGTTGATTGTTATTCTCCATTATTTCCTCCAAAAATCGTGGTGCTTGTTTCTTGTTTTTTGATTTTTAATGCAAAGCGAGGTCGAAACTGATTCTGATATCTGTGACAATATCAGTTCCGCTTTCCATATAAAATACCATGCTGTAACATTCACCGGTATAATCATCTTCGTCTTCATTCCAGACAAGCGGAGGATAGTAATAGTACTCCATCATATACGAATCGTCGATATCTTCACCGTACCGGTTGATGTATGCGTACTGAATTTCACCGGTCGGCTTGTTGATCAGGAAATCGTCGCTGTTGAAGTCCCCGTAGATGTAATCTCCGCAGGATTCCTCCATCGAGGCAAAATAAAGTGCCTTGGCATTTTCGTCGTGTGTGAATGTGGCAAGTACTTCGTCCTTGGTGCTTCCTACATGCAGACCGCCCGCGAATATTACCTCCGGTGAATCGGTGCTGAATGAGCCGAGGGTCAATGCATCCCCCTCGTTGATATCGTAAAACGACAGTGTTAATCCGCCGTACGTCATATCTATATATTTTCCGTAAATGAAATTGTCATCCGGAACATTCTCTTCCTCGTCAGGCTCTCCGAGGATTGATTTGACCTGCTCTTGGGTCATGCCGATTTTTACACCCTTTACGGCAGCGTCCGCCACACCGAATTTGTGCGGATGAAACGTCTCAGACGATGATGTATTGTCCTCCGGCACGGGATGCACGCCCCAGTCGCAGGCGGAAAGTGCGCAGGTCAGCATAATGGCTGCTAGTAGCAGGCTCATCATTTTGGTTGTTTTTTTCATGGTTACTGTTCTCCTTTGTTTTTTCTGATTTTAAGTGATTGAAAATTGGAAGAATAACGCTATTCAGGGGATTTGCGGATTTGAAAACACAGGCTTTTTCTCTGTTTTCGGCAAAGCAAACCTTAGTTTGTCATCTTTTCTGTTGGCGCCAGACCCCGTTTTTGTCCGGGTGCGTTTCGCTCGGTCGGCGTTGCCTCCCTCGTGGTGGCTCTGCCCCCACTCCCCCGCCAAGGTTCCGCCCTGGACGGGCCAGGAGGAACAAGTTCCCCCTGGACTCCCATTGTTGGCGCTGCGCGCTTGCATTTTTTCTTTTCACTTTTACAATCGCCTGTTTTATCTGAAATCTTCTCCACTGCCGGTGAGGATTCTCTCTCGAACGATGTCGCACTTGTCAAAGGCAACGCCATTCGCCGCCTCAAAGCCTTTCAGTATAATGCTGGGATTGACGTTGAGAGTGGTTCCGGCGGGAAGTCGGAGTAAAAGATTCGTTTCGTTTCCTTCGTCCGCCACTTCATACGACAGAATATGCGGCTTTACGTCCATATTCACAAGCTGCTTTTTTTTGTTCTTTTTCTGCACGATTATTTCATTTTGCGAAAGATAGTTTTTGAATGCCGCGCTCAACTCATGGCTGCTTTTGTTCTGAGCCGTCAGGGTGATTCTGTAGACCGCCGACTCAATCGCCGTCGCCTTCTCCACCTGATAATCTACCCTCGTCACTTCAATTCCCTCACAAAGGGCTGAATTCAGGCGCTCCTTGATCTCGCTGAACGTCATGTTCTCCGTCAGGCGAATGTCCATTGTCTCGCACATCCCCGATGTGCCGAGCGACAGCGGCATGGCAAAGGTCATAAACGGATGCGGGTTGAAGCCCTCTGTGTACCAGATCGGCACTCCTGCTCTGCGTATGGTGCGCGTCATACATCGCATCAGGTCGAGATGGGACATGTATTTGGAAGGACCTTCCTTGACAAAAAACACCCTGATCGGCAGACACAGCGTGCCTTGAATATCAACCACGTTTTTCATTCCGATTCTTAAAGACACTGCACACACCTCCCGTCAGCTTGCTTGCCCCGCAATTGGCACATTTCAGGCGGCAATGGGGCGTGGTTTCGGCGGCAAGCGCCTTTTTGTGTTCCCTGATGAGGAATTCCTTGGTTATGCCGTAGTCAAGATGATCCCACGGGAGAATCTCGTCGTAGCTTCGGCGGCGGTTGGCATAAAAGGCCGGATCAATGTTACATTCGGCGAATGCTTCGCGCCAAACAGCCAGTTTAAAATATTCGTCCCAGCCGTCGAACCGGCAGCCTTTTTCATACGCCCTGATCAGTACATCCATCAGCTTGCGGTCGCCTCGTGCAAACACCGCTTCGAGAAAGCTGGTGTCGGCGTCGTGCCAGTTCAGCGTAATCTTGCGGCTGCGGACGCTGTCCCGCAAATGCTGCTGCTTCATATGAATGGTGTCAATTTCGTCCTGCGGCTCCCACTGGAAGGGGGTGAATGGCTTCGGCACAAAGGTCGATGCGCTGGAGGTGACATTCACGCCTTTTCCCTTGGGCTTGTTGGGGTTGCGGTAGAATTCGTCCACCACCTTCTGCGAAAGCTCGCCTATTCCCTCCACATCCTCAAGCGTTTCGGTGGGAAGACCCAACATGAAGTAGAGCTTGACATTCGTCCAGCCGCCGTTGAAGGCGGTGCGGCAGGTATTGAGCACCTCTTCCTCGGTGACGTTTTTATTGATGGCGTCTCTCAGGCGCTGGGTTCCGGCTTCGGGGGCGAAGGTCAGACCGCCGCGGCGGACTTTTTGGAGTTTCTCGGTCAGCTCATCGCTGAATCCGTCTATTCTCAGTGAAGGAAGGGATATGCTCACCTTATTCTGCTCGGTCCAGTCGAGCATATTGTCAAGCAGCTCCGGCAGCTCGGTGTAGTCGCTCGAACTCAGCGACGAAAGCGACACTTCATCATATCCGGTGGTGTCGCAAAGGCTGCGGCTCTGGGCATTGACCGAGGCATAATCCTTCTCCCTGTTGGGGCGGTAGATGTATCCCGCCTGACAGAAGCGGCAGCCGCGTATGCAGCCCCGGAATATCTCCGTCACGGCGCGGTCGTGGACAATCTCTATGATTGGTACTACAAAATTTTCGGGGTAGTAGACCTTGCTCATATCCTGAATGATGCGCTTCTGAATTTTCTCCGGCGCACCGTCTTTCGGCGTAAATGAGCCTATCGTACCGTCGGGATTGTATGTCACATCGTAGAGGGAAGGAATGTACAGTCCGGGAATATTGGCCGCTTCGCGCAGGAATCTCTTGCGGTCGAAATGTCCGCTCTGCTTGTGGCGGCGGTAGAGATCGAACATTTCAATGCTGACTTCTTCCCCCTCACCCAGCGAAACGATATCGGCCAGATCGGCAAGCGGTTCGGGATTGCAGACGCACGGTCCGCCCAGCACGACAATCGGGTCATTGTTCGCCCGTTCCGCCGAACGAAACGGTATGCCGGACAGATCCAGCATGGTAAAAATATTGGAATAACTCAGTTCATATTGCAGTGTAAATCCCACAAAATCAAATTCTTTGAGCGAATCGCCGCTTTCCAGACCATAGAGTGGAATGGAATGTTCGCGCATTTTCGCCTCCATGTCCGGCCACGGCGCAAATACTCTTTCACACCACACGTCCGGCACGGAATTATAAAGTCCGTAGAGTATCTTCATGCCGAGGTGGGACATGCCGATTTCATACACATCCGGAAAACAAAAGGCAAAACGGATATTCACGTCCTTTTTGTCTTTGACCACGCTGTTGGGTTCTCCGCCGACGTACCGACCCGGCTTTTCCACACTCAGCAGAAATGTTTCTATATCGCTTCTGACCAAGTTCATTCCTCCGTATTGGTTGATTCCATCATGATACAGGTATATTCTACATCATTTCCCGCTGATTTGCAACACATTCGGAACAAAAAAAGAGGACATGCCGCTTTTGTGGGCATATCCTCTGTCTGATGGCTTATGTGTTCTTGTCAACCTGCTTGAATGTCTTCAGATTGCCGCTTTTCAAGCTTCTCTTGGCAAGCTCGGCGTAAACGTCCTCCAGCGGGATTCCGCGCTTGACCATCAGCACCATCAGATGATAAAGCAGATCGCTTATCTCCCCTACAAGGTCGCTGTCACTGTCATTCTTGGCGGCAATGATGGTCTCGGAACATTCCTCCCCTACCTTTTTGAGTATCTTGTCAAGACCCGTGTCCAGCAGATAGCAGGTGTAGGATTTCTCCTGGGGATTGTCCCTGCGCTCGATCACGGTATCGTAAAGGGCTCCGAGTATGTCGATGGTTTCATTTGCTTCGTTTGACATGATTGAATTGCTCCTTTGTGCTTTGTTCTTTTACATTTTTTTGAACGCTATCGGATTGAAAAAGCATGAATGATGACCTGTGTGGCACGCGGCGCCGGTCTGTTCCACCTGAATCAGCAGCGTGTCGTCGTCACAGTCTCCGCTGATCGAAACAACCCGCTGATAATGCCCTGAAGTGGCCCCCTTATTCCACAGCTCCCCGCGCGAACGGCTCCAGAACCACGTCATTCCGGTTTCCAGCGTCAGCCTGAGCGACTGCTCATTCATGTATGCCAGCATCAGCACTTCGCCGGTTGCCGCCTCCTGTACAATCGCCGGAATCAGTTCCGATTTGGCAAAATACCGTGACAGGTCTCTCGGCTTGCCGCCTTCCGCAATCGCCTCCGCGACGTCAAGCGCTCCCGTATAAATCGCCTTGCCCGCAATCGCGCCGTACAATCCCTCGTCACGCAGGGCAATGATGTCCTCAATGCCCGA
Source organism: uncultured Eubacteriales bacterium (assembly GCA_900322085.1). GTDB lineage: Bacteria > Bacillota > Clostridia > Oscillospirales > Acutalibacteraceae > RUG762. The sequence goes on from ONYN01000233.1 coordinate 9,805, forward strand.
TACACCGCCGCTCGCCACGATATCGCAGGATACGGCGCTGTTAATTTGCGCAAGCTGTTCAAGATTGGGGCCGGTGAGCGTTCCGTCGCGGGATATATCTGTAAAGATGATCGTCTTTACGCCGATTTTTTCCATCTCCACCGCAAGATCGGTGAAGTAAACGTCCGAAGTATCCAGCCAGCCTTCGGCGGCCACCATTCCGTTTCGGGCGTCGATGCCGATGGCGATCTTATCGCCGTACTTCGCGACCGCCTCACGGGCAAATTCCGGATTTTTGACAGCCGCCGAGCCGAGAATGACCCTCGATATACCATTGGAAATGTAATAATCCACCGCTTCCATGCTGCGAATGCCGCCGCCGACCTCTACTTTGAGACCGGTCTCACGGGCGACGCTGATAAAGATATCCTTATTGACAAGCGCCGCGTCCTTGGCGCCGTCCAGGTCGACCATGTGAATCCACTCGGCTCCCGCCGCTTCAAAGCTGCGTGCCGTTGCAAGCGGATCCTCCGCCACCTTGTGAGCTGTCGAATAATCTCCCTTCACCAGCCTGACGCAGTTTCCGTCCTTGATGTCAATCGCGGGAAATATGATCATTTTACTTCACTCCTGTGTTCAACCTTCTTCATTCAATCACAGCACGCCCTTAGTGGAGAGCGTGCCTTCGTACTCAATCCTGCATGCAGCTTTGAGCGCGTGAGCCGCCGCCTTGAAGATCGCTTCGATGATGTGGTGCGAATTCTTGCCGTACATGGATCTGATGTGCAGTGTCACGCCGGAATTCATGGCAAACGCCCGGAAGAATTCCTCCGTAAGACAGCAGTCGAATTCTCCGCAGCGCCACTGCGGAAATTCCGCGTCGAATACCAGAAACGGCCTGCCGCTGATGTCCAGCGAACAGAACGCCAGCGCTTCGTCCATCGGAATGTAAAAGCTGCCGTACCGTGAGATTCCCTTTTTGTCTCCGATGGCCATCGAGAATGCCTGTCCCAAGGCAATTCCTATGTCCTCGGCGGTGTGATGTCCGTCGACATTCAGGTCGCCTTTGCAGCTCACGTTGAGTCCGAAGCCCCCGTGGACGCCAAATGCCGTCAGCATGTGGTCCAGAAAGCCTATGCCGCTGTCGACCGAAACCTCGCCTCCGTCAAGATGCAAGGAAATCCTTATATCTGTTTCCTTTGTGGTTCTGATGATTTCGCCCTTGCGTTCGCTCATAAATAAACCTCCAGCAGCCGCACAACTTCCGCGTTTTCCGTCTCCGTGCCGCAGGTGATTCTCAGATAATCTCCCATGCAGCGAACAATAACGCCTTCCGCCTTCATGGCCTCGAATATCCGCTTCGCCTCGCCCGATGGCATCTTAATATATACAAAATTGGCTGACGTCGGCAGGAGCGACAGCTTGTCTGGATGTTTCTCCGCAAGGGCTGTGACCCCGCGATAAAGCTCGTCGCGCGATTGAATCACGGCTTGCGTGGCGCTGTCCAGCTCGTGCGGATAATCAAAGAGCGTCTCGGCGGCAGCCTGCGTCATCGAATTGACATTGTAGGGGGACTTGGCGGCCCGAAGCGCGTTGGTTACCTTGGCGTTTGAAATGGCAAGTCCGCATCGTATCCCGGCCATGCGGAAGGATTTGGAGCAGGTCTTGAGCACCATGAGATTGTCGTACTTCTCCACACAGTCCAGCACCGACTCATTCCAGAATTCCATATAGGCTTCGTCCACAACCACCAGGCAATCCGGCGCCCCCTCAATCAGCCGAAGCACTTCTTCCCGACTGATTCCCACACCCGTCGGGTTACAGGGATTGGAGAAGATCACCATCCTCGCGCCTTCTCGCCTGATGAGGTCTATGAGATCATCAACGCCTATTTTGAAGGATTCATCCTTTCTGTATTCAATGCACTCAACCTCCGCGAGATAGCCGTAGCATTTGTACATCGAAAAATCGGGGGAAGTATATACCAGCTTTTCGCCCTTGGACATGATTACCTGCGTGAGCAGCGTGAGCAATTCGTCCGAACCGTTGCCCACCGTAATGAGTTCCGGCTTGACCCCGAGATATCGGCCCGCCTTTTCACATACGCCGGAGGCAAGCGGATCGGGATACCGGTTGAGGTGAAGCCTGCCTATCCGGTCGAGCATATCCGCCCTGACATGCTCCGGTATCTCCAGAAAGGATTCGTTGGCATCCAGTCGGATCCTGTAATTCCCGCTGATAGGCTCATACGGCTCCAGATCGCTTACTTTTTTATTTAACTGATAGGACATGTTGTTCCTGCTTTCAAATGAATTTTATTCAAACCTCACCTTAATCGCGTTTGCGTGAGCGGTCAGACGCTCGGTCTCCGCAAGCTTTACAACGTCGTCCTTGACTTCCCGCAGCGCAGGTTCGTTGTAATAAATGAAGCTGGATTTCTTGATAAATGTATCCACCGACAGCGGTGAGAAAAATCTCGCCGTTCCGCTGGTCGGAAGCACGTGATTCGGTCCCGCGAAGTAATCTCCCAGCGGCTCCGGCGCGTAATTGCCGAGAAATACCGAACCCGCGTTGTCAAATCTGCCGATGTACTCCATCGGATTATCCACGCAGACTTCAAGATGCTCCGGCGCAAGCTCATTTGCCATATCAACCGCGTCATCGAGAGATTCGCACACAATGATTCCGCCATAATTGGCAATGGATTCCTCTATGATCTCATTGCGTTCCAGCAGCGCACACTGACGGACAAGCTCCGCGTCGGTCTGCATCGCAAGCTCCGCGCTTGTCGTAACAAGTATGGCGGAGGCCAGCCTGTCATGCTCCGCCTGGCTCATCAGGTCGGCCGCAAGAAATTTGGGATTTGCGTTTTCGTCGGCGACGATCAGGATTTCACTCGGACCGGCTATCATGTCGATATCGACCGCGCCATACACCAGACGCTTGGCTGTCGCGACAAATATATTGCCGGGACCGACTATTTTGTCCACCTTGGGAATTTCGTCGGTGCCGTAAGCCAGCGC